>DATIED010000123.1:0-9765 GCA_035455965.1 Spongiibacteraceae bacterium | reverse complement strand
ATTGCGCGCGCTCTATGAATGGATTGTCGATAACGGCTGCACGCCGTATGTCGTCGTCAATGCATTGCGCGATGATGTGCAAATTCCGCGCGCTTATGTAAAGGACGGCCAGATCGTACTGAATGTTTCGCCGAGCGCGGTTATCGGTTTAAACCTCAGCAACGAAGGTTTGATGTTCAACGCACGCTTTGCCGGCGTGGCCATGGATGTCTATGCGCCCATCGGTGCAGTCTTAGGTATTTATGCGCGCGAGAATGGGCAAGGAATGGTGTTCGAGGCCGAGGATAATCCGCCGGATCAACCACCCGGCGGCAGTGCGCCAATGACGCCTGCGGACAAGGCCGAAAAGCCGAAGCGCCCTGGTTTGAAGGTGGTCAAATAGTTGCGGAATTTGGTGATTAGTAGTTGGTAGTTAGATTTTAGTAGTTAGCAAAAACTGCTTGGATTGCTTTATCTAACTACCAACTACTAATCTAGCTGTCATCTACTAAATCAATCGACGTATTCGAATAACCGCGTGACTTTCTGTACGCCGTCGGTTTCTTGTGCAACCGTCGAGGCGATATCGGCTTCGGCGTGTGTCACCAATCCCATTAAAAATACCGCGCCATTTTCGGTGATTACCTTGACGCGGCTATCCTTGATATTTTTCGCCGTCAGCAGCTTGCTTTTGATTTTGGTGGTTAATAGCGTATCGCTGGAGCGCGCCGCAAAACTACTGTTTTCGGCGACCACCAATTCATTGCGCACTACGCGCACATTTTTAACCGCTGCCGCGGTTTGCGCCGCGCGGACGCGTAACTCTTCATTCAACACTTGACCCGTTAATAACACAACGCCGTTGTAGCTTGTTACGACAATGTGGGCGAGATCCAGATTGGGGTCGGTCTTGCGAATGTTGACCGTGGCGGTGGTTTCGATCGATTGATCATCGATCACCGCACCGAAGGTGCGCGAGCCCGGATCGCTTTCAATCGGTTTGTCGGTGGTTTCGGAAATGATGGAGGTGCAGCCGCCGACGACAAACGCTGCCAATAAAATCCCCACTTTGCTTAATTCATTTAAGTGTTGCTGGTATTGCGCTGGAAAAACGAATTTCACCTTACACCTCGCTGCCGAATAATTGTAGCTCGATAAGTTCGCATAAATTGTGAAGCGTCAATAACGCAACTTCCAGAAAGTGCGTGCGCTGTGTTGCGGCGATGCGCAATTCGCAATCGTCCGGAGCCAGCAAGGCGCGGATATCGCCGTCGTTATCGTTGCATAAAACCACCACGCGAATGTTGCGGTCGTGCGCCGACTGGATCGTTTGCAGTGCGGTGCCGCTACCGGTGTCGTGGCTGATCAGCACGAGTATATCTTGCGGCGTTGCCAATGTACGAATCTGCTTGGCGAAGATCTCATTAAACGAAGTGTCGGTGGTTATAGCAGTCAGCAGCGCGGCATCTCCGCTCAACGCAATCGCAGGTAATCCTGGCCGCTCGCGATGCGAGCGATTGAGCAGCAAATTGGCAAAATGCTGGCTCAGCAGGCCCGAGCTGCCCTCGCCGCAACAATACACCTTACCCTCGTTCAGCAAAGCCTGTACGAGCAGCTCGCTGGCGGTTACTGTGGCCGGGCTCAGTGTTTCGATCGCCTGCATGGTATTGTCGATATGGCGATGAAAATTATCGACAACGTGTTCGGTCAAATCCATAACGGTTCCTATTGTCGTTGGGGTACTTGGCTTTTGCGCAATTGCCCTTCAATCGCCAACAAAAGCATCGCGCAGCCACTGCCATTGCAGCGTGTCGGTGGTTGTTTGGGTGACGCCCAGTACATCGAAGCGACAAGCGCAGTGGCGCCAGCGCGGGTGAGTTTCGATGAATAATTGCGCGGCGCGGATAACGCGCTGCTGCTTACTGTGAGTTACCGATTCGGCGGCGCTACCGTACAGCTCATTTTTGCGAAAGCGCACTTCGACAAATACCAGTTGCTTGCCGTCGAGCATGATTAAATCGATTTCCCCGAGCTTACAGCGGAAATTTTTTGTCACGCAAACCAATCCCTGCGCGCTGAGCCAGCGCTCTGCCGCAGCTTCTGTCGCCGCGCCGCGCGCCTGATGCGGATTATTCATCGTTCCCTGAGGCATCGGTCTCCGCAGGTTCCGCGGTAATGGGCTGCGGCATAACGCCAGGTTGCTGCTGCAGCGCTGGGCCGCTGGCTTCTGGCGATTCGGTAATTGCAATCGCCTGTAGGCTGCCGCTGCGCATAACGGCAAGCAGCGATTCGCGCTGTAATACATTTTCAGTGGTGATCGTGAGTTGGCCGGTTTGACCGGCGAACGCACCATCGTTCGAGCTTTTTGCCAACAAGCGCGGACCCAAATTGAAGCTGTCGATACCCATTGCATAGAGCCTCAGGTAATTCTTGCTTTGCGGTTGTGTACTGAGAACTTGTTGTTTTAACTCGGAGGTTTGTACGACAAACGGCATTTCGGTGAAACGTACTTTGTCGATATCGCGATCCAGGCTTGGAATGGGGTAGCCGCTATAAATGCGCGAGGTCGCATATACCGTCAGATCGCTGGCGTAATAAAAATCCAGTAGCGGTTTGATAACGCGCGCCTGCGCCGGCTTGGCCAGGATAAATACCATGTCGATGTCCTGGCGCCGATGCGGAGTGAACTCGATGTTGCGGTTGATGATGCTTTCGAGTTCTTTGGCGCGCGCTTCGCTGCGCGGAATATTTAAAGCGGTGCGAATCGTCTGCGACATATTCTGCTGATCGCGATAACCTGCGATAGCGCCGACACTCCCGCCGCGCTGTCGCCAGCGCTGCTCGAACGCTTGCAGCTCGCGCGATTTGACTTCGTCCTCCGGTACGATGATCAAGGCCGAGTGGTGATTTTCCTGCGCGGCGATATCGGCGATTTGCGTGGTTTCGTCCTCGGCCGCGAGGCTGAATTGATATAAATTTGCCGCCGCCGGACTGTTGCTTTCGAAGCGATTCAGGGCCAGCGTCGGCACTGGCAAATTTTGCTGATAAAGCTGCGCCACCTGCTGCTTTTCCAATGGCCCGACAACAAGGCTGGCGCCCTCGCTAATCGCCTGTTGATAAAGCGGTACGATATCGGTACTGCTGTCGGTATCGTAAAAATGCACCGGCGCTGGATGGCCGCCGCGTTTTTGATTGTCGTACCAGGCAGACATGTAGCCATCGCGCACCGCCAGGCCGAACGCGGCGAGCTTACCGGTCAATGGTAATAGCAGTGCGACTTGTCTGGGTTGTACGGTTGTCGTTGCCGAGGCTATCGGTGGCGCCGCACGGTTATTTCGGAGTTTCGCGAGATCGCTCGGCAAGTCTTGGGCGGCTGGGTGTGAACCCCATTGCCGCAACCAGTCGGCAAGTTGTGTCTGGCGGGTGGCATCGCTCGAATTGCGGGTGGCGATAGTTGCCAGTTCCAGCCAGCCGCGCAATTGTTGATTGTCGGTTTTGCTGCGATAGCGATCTATTTCGGTTGGGGGAATGTCCAGCAAGGCGCGCCAGATTTTTTGATGGTTTAGATGCCGCTCGCTATCGTTGAGTAGCGGGTCGACGAAAACCAGCTCTTGCGCGCCGCCAAAATAATTGCGCGTCTCCAGTAATGCCTGTGCGCGCAACAAACTAACATCGATTTGCTCGCGTGCCGGCAGCTGCGCTAAATCCTGCAGGAATTGACGATCTTGCAGTGTCGTTAATGCGAGGTCGGGTTGATGCTGCTTTAATTGCAGGCGCGCGTGCAGCACTCTGCGTTGCGCGCTTTCCCTGTTGGCCAGCTTCAACACATCCAGCTCTTGTAGAATGCGCTCCGTTTGCGGAATATCGTTTTGTTGCAACGACAGCGCTGCAGCGTCGCGCAAATACGGCGCCCGCTGTTCGACGCTAGTGCTATGCGCGGCATCCAGTAACTGCTTAACCGTGTTGCCCTTGGTGTTAGTCGTAGTGGCGGTGCCGGTTTGCTGTGGACTGCTGCAACCGGCCAGTGCGATTACCAATAGCAGACCCAGGCTGCGCCGCACGTTATGATGATGAGACAACCGTCGGACGCTGCGAATTTCGCGGACACTTATAATTTTCACGGAGTAACCCTTGGTAAGCGACGCCATTTTATACGTGGTAGCGACGCCGATCGGCAATTTGGGCGATATGGTACCGCGCGCGGTGAGTATCCTCCAATCGGTCGATTTAATCGCTGCTGAAGATACGCGCCATAGCCGACGGTTATTGGATCATTTCGATATCCGCACGCGCTGTGTTGCATACCACGATCACAGCAGCCCCGCTGAGTTGGCGGCATTGCTGGCGGATTTAAATGCGGGACGCAGTATTGCGTTGATCTCCGATGCAGGCACGCCGCTGGTATCGGATCCGGGCTATCGACTGGTCGATGCGGCATTGAGTGCAGGTATCAAGGTGGTACCGATACCCGGCCCATGCGCGGTTATCGCGGCGCTTAGCGCTGCCGGATTGCCGACCGATCGATTTGTATTCGAAGGTTTTTTACCGGCAAAAATGCAGGCGCGCCGGCAGCGTCTGGAGTTATTGCTACATGAGTCGCGCACTTTGGTTTTTTACGAGGCACCGCATCGGCTGCTGGAAACATTAAGCGATTTTGAGTTCGTGTTTGGCGCGGCGCGGGTGGCGGTGGTGGCGCGCGAGCTGACTAAATTGCACGAAACTATTTATCGCGCGCCGTTGGGTGAGTTGCATGCCTGGGCGGTCGCGAATAATCAGGGGCGCGGCGAGTGTGTGCTGCTGTTGCAGGGAGATCCGGAGGTCGCTGCGCTCGATGCCGATAGCGAGCGGGTGTTGCGCTTGTTGTTGGAAGAGTTGCCCCTGAAACAGGCCGCCGCGCTGGCTGCGAAAATCACCGGCCAGAAGAAAAATGAGTTGTATCAGTTGGCGCTATCCTGGCAAAAGCCCGCGTAAGTGGCTTGAGTTAGTGCGCTCAAACCGTTAGGCTGCGCCCCGAGTCGGCTGGACAGTCGCTGTGTCGTGTACTCGTCGGAACGCTTAGGCGTCCGCCGGGTCGCGGTGTAGAGGAAAGTCCGGGCTCCATAGGGCAGAGCGCCAGGTAACGCCTGGGGGGTGTGAGCCCACGGAAAGTGCAACAGAAAGTAAACCGCCTAAGTAGCGTTCGCGCTACCGGTAAGGGTGAAACGGTGCGGTAAGAGCGCACCGCGCGGCTGGTAACAGTCCGCGGCATGGCAAACCCCGCTCGGAGCAAGGCCAAATAGGAATCCTTTGCCGTGGCCCACGGTGGATTCGGGTAGGCCGCTTGAGGCTTGCGGCGACGCAAGTCCCAGATGAATGACTGTTCTCGACAGAACCCGGCTTATAGGCCGACTCACTTTTTCTCTCTAATCTTTTCGCCGCATTCAATAAAATTGCGCACAACTTAATGTTAAACATTAAGTTGTTTTCGTATTGGTCTGTTTCCGCTGATGTTAGTGACATGCTGCCGGTTAACTTATCGGCAGAAGCCTGCAAGATCACGCCCGTTTCCCGAAAATTCCCTATTAATAGCCCTGTAACTTGCTTGACAAGTTTCTCGCACCCTACCTATAGTGCGCCCAAGTGGAGAAAAGTGGTTTTTAGTGGAATTTTGTGGTTTTAACGGTGGGCTAAACAAGCAATATGTATCTCGGCAATCATGCCATCACAATGGACGCCAAAGGGCGTTTAGCGATTCCAGCGCGCGTACGCGACGAGTTGGCGTTGAATTGTGGGGGGCAGTTGGTGGTGACCGCGCATCATCAAGAGCCGTGTCTATTAGTTTATCCCGAGCCGGCATGGCAGCAGTTATTGCCGCAAATCGAAGCTTTACCCAATATTAATCGCCGTGCGCGCCAAATTCAGCGGGCGTTGCTGGGGTATGCAACCTACGTGGAAATGGACGGTAACGGGCGTATTTTATTGTCGCCGACGCTGCGCAACTACGCGGGTTTGGAAAAAGAGTTAATGCTGGTTGGCCAGGGTCGCAAGCTGGAGATTTGGAGCGAGGCGCGCTGGTATAGCTGGATGGAAGAGGCTCGCGAGGACGACGAATTGCCGCAAGAGGCGCTCGCACTAAATATTTAATGGCCTCTCAAGGTTAGGGTAACAAATGGCCATTGAGCATCAAACCGTGCTGCTGGAAGAAGCAGTAGCTGCGCTGACTACCGATCCCAATGGCGTTTATGTGGACGGTACCTTTGGGCGCGGCGGCCATAGCCGTTTGTTGTTGAGTCGCCTGCAAGGGGGCGGTCGTCTGATCGGTATCGATAAAGATCCGCAGGCGGTGGCAGAGGGGCGGCAATTGGCTGCCACCGACAGCAGGTTTGCGATGGTACAAGGCTCGTTTGCCGAGTTACCGCAGTTGTTGGTGGCGCAGGGCATAAGCCAACCGCTCAGCGGTATTTTGCTCGATCTCGGTGTGTCATCACCGCAACTCGATCAGGCCGAGCGTGGTTTCAGCTTCTCGAAGGATGGCTTTCTGGATATGCGCATGGATCCTGCGAGTGGTCAATCCGCCGCAGCGTGGTTGGCGCAGGCGGAAGAGCAGGATATCGCGATGGTATTGAAAACGTATGGCGAGGAGCGCTTCGCCAAGCGCATCGCCCGCGCCATCGTTGCGGCGCGCGCGGAGCGGCCGATTGAAACCACATTGCGGTTGGCAAAAATTGTCGCCGATGCCAACCCGGCCTGGGAGAAGGGGAAAAATCCGGCGACGCGGGCTTTTCAGGCTATTCGAATTTATATAAACGACGAGCTGGGCGATTTGACTCGCTTCCTCGAACAGTCGTTGGATTTACTCGCGGTTGGCGGGCGCTTGGCGGTTATCAGCTTTCATTCGTTGGAGGATCGCCTGGTAAAGCGTTTTATTAAACAGCAGGTGCGTGGCGACGATGTGCCCTCGTATATCCCGCTGACGGCGGTGGAGAGCAAGCCGCGGATTCGTTCGTTGGGGCGCGCACTACAGCCCGGGCCGGACGAGGTGGCGGCCAATCCGCGCGCGCGCAGTGCAATATTGCGGGTCGCGGAGAAGTTGTTTTAGGCGGTAGGGGGCGGATTACTAATCGATAACTACAGCGGGCTCGGAACCCGATTTTTTTATTTAGGTAGCTGGCATGCAAACGACAACGGTATCGACACAGCGATTCTTGCGCCCCGGGCGGGTGCTGGTGACGCTGCTGTTATTGATATCGGTCGCCATCAGCGCCCTTGCAGTAATCGATAGCACACACCGCAGCCGCGAATTATTCAACGAATGGCAGCAACTACAGCGCCGCGAATGGGCTCTCGAGGAGGATTGGGAGCGCTTGCTGCTGGAGCAGAGTACCTGGGCGGCGCATGAGCGCGTCAGCCAAATCGCCGAAAGCAAACTCGATATGACCCTGCCGGATCCGGTTGCGATAAAAGTGGTGAGTCCATGAGCGAGCGCGCTATGGATGCGCTGCCGCGCTGGCGTTTGCCTGCGGTGCTGGTCGTGCTCGGTATTTTACTGGCGCTGTTGACCTGGCGGCTGTTGTCGCTGCAGGTTCTGAATACTGAGCGTGGCTACGAGTTTCTACAGGGGCAGGGCGATGCGCGGGCGATTCGCACGGAAGTCATTCCGGCACATCGCGGCCAGATCGTCGACCGCAATGGCGAGCCGTTGGCGATCAGTACACCGGTAGTGTCGATCTGGGCTAATCCGAGCGAGGTTAAAGCGGCGCGGCAGCGCTGGCCGGAGCTGGCGCGCAAGATCGGCCTGGAGCAATCGAGCCTCGAAGAAAAGCTGTCGTACCAGGGCAAGCATTTTGTTTATTTGCGCCGCCACCTGCCGCCGCCCGAAGCGGCCGCCGTAATGGCGCTCAAACTACCGGGTATTTATGCGCAACGCGAATACCGCCGCTTTTATCCGGCCGGCGAAGTGACTGCGCATATCCTTGGCTTCACCGATGTCGACGATCACGGTCAGGAAGGACTCGAGCTCGCATACGATAATTACCTATCCGGCACGCCGGGCAGCAAGCGCGTATTAAAAGAGTTGACCGGCAAGATTATCCGCGAGATCGATGCCGGCCAACCCGCTAAACCCGGCAAGGATTTAACGCTCAGTATCGATCTGCGGCTGCAATATCTGGCGTACCGCGAATTGCGCAACGCGCTGCAGGATATGGGTGCCAGCGCCGGCTCGGTAGTGATGTTGGATAGTCACACCGGCGAAGTGCTGGCGATGGCGAGTCAGCCGTCTTTCAATCCCAATAATCGCGCCCGCGCCAACAGCAACGGGCTGCGCAATCGGGCGATGCTCGATCTCATCGAGCCGGGCTCGACGATGAAACCGCTGACGATGGTGGCTGCGCTGGAGAGTGGCCAATACACGCCGCAAACCATGGTCGATGCCAGCCCGGGTTATTTGTCGGTGGATGGCAAGGTGCTTAAAGATCCGGTGAATTTCGGTCTGATCGATCTCACCAAAATCATTACCAAGTCGAGTCAGATCGGCATGACGAGAGTGGCGCTGACGCTCGACGAGAAAAAAATGGTCGATGTCTCGCGTCGCTTTGGTCTTGGCAGCGGTATGGATACCGGCTTTCCCGGCGAACAGCACGGTGTCTTGCCGGCTCGAAATCGCTGGTCGGATATCGAGCGTGCGACCTACGCATTCGGTTACGGCTTGCAAGTGACGCCGCTGCAGTTGGCGCGTGCCTATAGCGTATTTGCAAGTGGCGGGCGTTTGCGCCCGGTTAGCCTGTTGAAGCGCGATGGGGCAGCGCCCGAAGGCGAACAGGTTGTCTCTGCCGGCGTGGCACAACAAATTGTCGATATGATGAAAACGGTTGTCGAACCGGGCGGTACCGGCGTGCGTGCGAAAATTCCAGCGTATTCGGTCGCCGGCAAAACCGGTACCGTGCATATGGTTGGCGTGC
This sequence comes from Spongiibacteraceae bacterium, assembly GCA_035455965.1. Classification (GTDB taxonomy): domain Bacteria; phylum Pseudomonadota; class Gammaproteobacteria; order Pseudomonadales; family CAMLJR01; genus CAMLJR01. The sequence continues at coordinate 847 of DATIED010000123.1, read as the reverse complement.
ACGGTTACGAAGATCGCTATCATTCATTGTTTGCCGGTTTGGCGCCCACCTCGGCGCCGCGCATCGTCACTGTGGTGGTAGTGGACGATGCGAGCCTCGGCAAGTACCACGGCGGCGACGTCGCGGCGCCGGTGTTTGCCAAAGTGGTAGGCGGCGCGATGCGCTTGCTGAATATTGCGCCCGACATTACGCCGCAGCAGGCGGTCGCTAAAGGTGCGACTCCGCCGGTCGATGGCAAGGGGCCTGTGTGATGATGGCCGCCTTAAAGTTTGATGCCATGAAAACGCTCGGTGAATTAATTTCCACACACGCAGCGCATTTTGCTGCGCTGCCTATTTCCGGTTTGGCGTTGGATAGCCGCAAAGTACGGGCCGGCGATCTATTCCTCGCGTATCCGGGCGAGAGTGGCGACGGTCGCGATTACATCGAGCCGGCCATTGCGGCCGGTGCCGCTGCGGTGCTCGCGGAAGCGGGGCTGACGAGCGCGCAATTTGCCGTGCCGGTATTGCAGATGCCGAATCTGCGCGCGGCGGTCAGCCAGATCGCCGGGCGCTTTTACGACGACCCCAGCGCTGCGTTGACCGTGATCGGCGTGACCGGCACCAACGGCAAAACCAGTTGCACGCAATTGCTGGGACAGGCGCTGCGCCTGGCGGGGCAAAGTTGCGGTGTGATCGGCACGCTCGGCAACAGTCTCGATGGCAGCGTCGGCAGCGGCAGTTTGACCACGCCCGATCCGATCGCCCTGCAGCGCCAATTCGCGGCCTGGCACGCGCAGCGCGTAACCAATGTCGCGCTCGAAGTTTCCTCGCATGGTTTGGCGCAAGGCCGCGTGAACGGCGTATCT
>DATIED010000122.1:0-2601 GCA_035455965.1 Spongiibacteraceae bacterium | reverse complement strand
AAGGCGCATAATTACACTTCAGAAAATTTAAGATGCGAAGGCAACCGGTCTGTTCCGACATTGTCGACCGGCTTTACGAATGCCGGCAGAATATTTTTTGAGCAGGCCGGCAACCTGTTAATTTTACACTGGTTTTTTATATTGGCTCGAATTGTGGATGACATACGGTAGCGCGGCACGTAATCGATAAATGCCTGCGACGACAAACGGCAGAGGTGAATTATCATGAATATCGGTCGACGGGTTTTGACGCAGGACGGATCGCTCGGGATTATCGTTAGCGTTTTTGGGAAGACCGCACGTATCTGCTATCTGACACCGGATGAACGGCTAACCTATATTGCAGAAACGCATTTAGTGAGCCAATTGAGCTTAGTGCCGAAAACCAGCAAGTAATCGAATACCGAAATGGCAGTACCGCGCCGCCTCTAACTCGACGACTGAAGTAAAAAGCCAGTTGGGTATCTCAAACTCATACCCAACTGATAGCGATGCTGCCGGCTGCGCCGTACCAGGAGGCATTCATCAATGCTGTAACGAATTGTGGTCATTACCTGTGACTCACGTTCCAGCATTGACTTAGCACAACCTTTGTCAGCGGCAGTCGGTCTCAAAGCTTACGAGGCGGTATAAAACGCCTGAAATTGCTCGATAAAGTCCTGCAACTGCGCTTTCGGCAAATCGTTGACGCCTGCTGCCGCGGCGCGACCACCGCCGGTTGGAAAACGTCGACATAAAGTATCGGCACCTGTTTTATTTTTTAGCGGCGCGCGCACGCTGATCAAATAATTGCCATTACTTTTTTCCGTCAACACCGCATGCGCGCGCGCCGGAAACTGATTGGTTAAATCGTTGCTGTAAACACCGCTGACCCGGCGCGCCCATGCCTGATTCGGCAGCATAAATACCGCGGCCGCTGGTGTTTCAACCTCGGCTTTAAGCGCGGCGGCCGAAGCCATATCGTTGTGATAACCCTGCTCAAGTTTTTCGAATTGCACTCGACTGTCGGCGATGAAATCCAGCGGGTTCGCGTACGGGCTTACCAGCTTGAATAATTCCACCGGCGCAAAATGCAGATCGGCAATATTTTCGCCGTAGCCGTTATAGTTGATGTAAGTACCGAGATTTTCCAGCGCCGCCAACTGCTCAGCGGTGACCGATAAGGATTTTGACAACGCTAAAGCGCTATTTTTTAAATTGTCGCCGAACGCACCAACCACCGCCCACGCTAAAAATTTACCCTGCAGATGACCGTTAACCAGCAGGCTGGTGCAGACATCCGGCGCCTCGTTGATGATCGCGCGCATATTCGCATGCTGCGGAATTTCGCCGGCATAGTGATGATCGACATAGAACACTTCGGCTCCCGCCGCCAACACGCGCTCAACCCCAGCGCGGTTCTTATCCATCGATACGTCGAGCACCGTGACTTTGTCGCCGGCGGCCGCGGACACTTGCTCGAGCAATTCAATATCGCGCTTCACGCCGGTGATCAGCGTGGATTCGACGCGCTCGGCATTACGTAGTTGGGTCAATGCGCAGATGCCGTCGGCATCGCCGTTAAATACATCGATATAAGCCATTTTCAAGAGCACCTTAGGACGGTTGTCATAATTCGGCGCGCAGTTTAGCACGCGCCAATGCGCCGGCCATGGTTTGCGTAGAGCCAGCCGTGGTTTGTATAGAGGAATAATCAGCAACCCCTGCACCGGGCAGTAGGTATTTCCCACAATGCTAAGAGCCAAGATAGTTCTTGCCAAGGCAATAACTGCCACTTAATATTACTGCCATGACAGTTAATGACTAGGCAATAATATGGGCATCGATGAAACTCTGAGCAAATCCGATTTATCCAGCCTGAAAGTTACCGATCCGAATGGCCTGTACCAGATCGATAACTACCGCATCAGCGAGAGCATCGGCTATTTGATTAAACGCGTCATGGCAGTGGTATCGACCGCGCTCGACCAAGAGCTGGCGCAGTACGACATCACGCATCAGCAATTCAGCATCCTGATGATTCTGAGCGAAACCAACTGCAGCACTGCGGCCGACATCGCCCGCGTGACCTGTGGCGATACCGGCGCGATGACGCGAATGCTGGATCGCCTGGAGGCCAAGGATATCGTGCGACGCGTGCGCAGCTCGGCGGATCGGCGCGTCGTCAACATTGAATTGACTGAGGCCGGTCGCGTATTCGCCGCCAAAATGCCGATCGTCGCTATCAATGTGATGAACCGTTATCTACAAGGCTTCGAGGCCGGCGAGCTGGAGCAGACGAAATCGTTTATGCGCCGCCTTTTGACCAATGCCGGCGTACCTATCGTACCTGCTGCCACCGATACAACCGCCGCTCCCACTATCGAGTAAGCGCCATGGTTAATTATTTTATTGCGTCGACCGCTGCCAATAAACAAAGCCCTGCTGCGCAGGCAATACACAATGCTCCGCACAACATATTGAAGGGCCGTTTATTCTCATCCATCAAGGCCGCTCTGGCCGGTGCGCTCGCCATCGGGCTTGCCGGCTGCGCCAATTATGGCGATCTGCACAGCGACAGCACACCGCGCAAGGTGGATAGCTTTGCAACCAGCGAAACCT
>DATIED010000121.1:0-7057 GCA_035455965.1 Spongiibacteraceae bacterium | reverse complement strand
TGCGGCACCTGCAACATACGGGCGATAATCGCCATCGGCAGTTTCGCGGAGAAATCGCCGATGATATCCATGCGGCCTTTACTGCGGTATGGCGCAAGTAACTGGACTGCCAGATCGCGAATCGAACCTTCCAGGTGCGCGACGCGCTCGGGCGTCAACACGCGCGATACGACCTTGCGCACGCGCGTGTGATCGGGCGGATCCATCAGCAGCAGAATCGGTAAAATGCCCGGTGCGGTCGGCTCGAGCGTCTGACCGAAGCGATTGCAATAGGTTTTGAAATCGCGCAGCGCCGTAAAGCAATCGTCGTAACGCGACAATACCCAGAAGCCGAATTTTTCGTTGTAATACGCTGGCGCATCGTCGCGTAAAGAACGATAAATCGGATAGGGATCATCGTGGGTATCGTGATCGAACGGATCGAACTGAACTTGCATATTGCTCATCGTAGAAGTCTCGCTAATCTGCGGTTAATCTTTTGCAGCCGAATACGATTCATCCCAATCCGACTCCAGCATTTTCGGCGTTGGTATGCGCGGCTTCACTTCCATAAACTCGACGGTGACGCCGGGTGGGTATTCGAAACAATGCGCGATCGCTTCGCCGACCAGACCGACTTCGCGAATCGCGCCATCGCAATTCGGCCCGCGTTCGAGCCATGCCTGCATCGCTTCGCCCAATGCTTGGGGATCGAAGTTTTCGACGCTACCCGTACCGACCGCGCCGGGGCTGAACAAGGTCACCATGATATTGTCGCCAACCACTTCTTCGCGCAGTTCGTGCGTGAAGTGATCGACTGCCGCCTTGCTCGCGGAATAGATTGCCAGATGCGCAAACTCATTATTGTGGCGCACCGTGGCGGACGAGATATTGATGATGCGGCCGCCGCCGGCTTTACGCATGCGCGGAATGGCCAGTTGGCAGCCGAACACCGCACTGAAAAAATTCATATCGACGAGTTGACGCACCTCAGCTTCGGGCATGATTTCGATACGCCGGGCAAATTGAAAGCCGACGTTATTGATCAAGCCGTTGATCGCGCCCCACTTTGCTTCGACCAGCGCAAACGCGCGCTCCAAATCGGCTTTATTGCTGACATCCACCGCGACCGCGAAAGCGCGTTCGGAATTCAATTTTTGTACGGCCTCGTCGAGCCGTTGCGGATTGCGCGCAAATAACGCAACCTTGGCGCCGCGCGCCAACAACACCTCGGCGGTGGCAAAGCCGATGCCCTTCGATGCTCCGGTGATAATAATGACTTGATCTTGTACGCGCCAATTCATAGAAAGACCTATATTGGATAAACTGGATGACCGGCGCCGCCGATATTCGCAGCGCTGTTTTTATTAAGATCGCACATTCGCGCGCCAACCGGCACTGTAAAAATATAGTATTTGATCTTGTCTTGTTGGTCAATTACAATTTACATTGTATTGGGTTGGCGAGCTTGCGCACTCAGATATTGAACCCTTGCAACGCACTTCGCTATCGAGGATACCGCCGACTGAGGTCGCGCCCCTGATAACGAGGGCTCTATAAGCGATACCCATGACCTCAACGCAAACATCGCGAAAAACCCCGCCGCCGGCGCGTTCGAAAGCTGCAGCGCGCGAAACCGTGCTGGCGCAATTCAGCCGCAATCTTCCGCGCCATATCATCGGCGTCGCACAGGCCTTAAACGAGCGCCTGGTGGCGCAATGTGTCGCGGCCGGACACGCCGGGTTGCGTGTCTCCTTCAATCCCGTACTGGCCGAGCTTAACAGCACGGGTATTCGCATCGTCGATATTGCGAATAGCTGTCATATTACACAGCAGGCGGCGGGCCAATTGGTTGGCGAGCTGGAGAAGCTCGGCTACGTAAAACGCAAACCCGATAGCAACGATAAACGCGCCAAGCAATTGGTGTTGACTGCCAAGGGCGAACGTCTGCTCGGCGATAGCGCGCGCTTTGCCGGCGCTATCGAGCAAGACTTGACCGCCGCGATTGGCGATGCGGCATTGGCGAAACTGCAAGATAGCTGCAGCGAGCTTTATACAAAACTGGTGCATAACAGCAGTGCGACGGAAAAGCCGCGCGATTTAACGTTCGCGCTGGCCGGTATCGCGACCTATTGCGAAACGCAGCTCATGGAACTCGATAAATTAAAAGGCCATTCGCGACTGAAGATGTCCTTCAGCCAAGTCATCAGTCATATTTCTCCGCATGGCTCGCTGATCAACGATCTCGCAAAAATCAACGGTGTATCCAAACAGGCGATCAGTCAGGTCGTCAAAGAAGTCGAAGATCTCGGTTACATCGAGCGCAAACAAAATCCGCACGATGCGCGCTCGACCCAGCTATTTCTCACCGATTATGGCCTGCAATTAATCGCCGACTCGGTCGCCAATATCAGTGTGCTGCGCACTCAATTGATCGACGTGCTCGGCGAGCGCCGGCTGCAGGAATTCTCGACTCAGATCGAAACTTCGTATGAATACTTTTCCTCGGCGTCGGCGCAGCTACTCGATGAATCGCAACGCCTGCGTATCGAAAGTGCTCTACAGCATTCGATGGCAATGTTATATCGGGATGGCCTGGCTGCGGAGGAGCAGAAATTATTGTTTTCGCGCTCCGGCAATCGGGTGCGCTGGTCTGCCACCGCGCTCGAAATATTGAAGCAACTGGAAATCAAAGTCGCGAAATAAGCCGTGGCAAATAAACTAACGCACCGCTGTCTGGTTTAAATTGCGTGCGCTGGCGGCAAGCCGCCAGTCGATTGCGGAGCATAGCTTTAGAGCCTTTACGCGCACTGCCTGTCGTCGACTTTAAAATAATCCATTACCTGCTGCAGCATTTGCGCCTGGCTGCTCATCTCTTCCGCGGTAGCTGCCAACTCCTCGGACGCCGCGGCATTTTGTTGCGTGGCCTGACTCAATTGGCTGATAGCGCTGCTGATTTGCGCCGCGCCGCCGGATTGCTCGTTGGAAGCGGCGGCGATCTCCTGTACCAGATCGGAGGTTTTGCGAATTGCCGGCACAATCTCGTCCAACAAATTGCCGGCCCGCTCGGCCAGCAGCACGCTGTCGCGCGCGACCTCACCGATCTCTTGCGAAGCCACTTGGCTGCGTTCGGCCAGCTTGCGCACCTCCGCTGCGACCACTGCGAAACCGCTGCCGTGGCTACCCGCGCGCGCCGCTTCAATCGCCGCGTTGAGCGCCAATAAATTCGTTTGATACGCGATATCGTCGATGATGCGAATCTTAGCGGCGATCTGTTTCATCGCCGCCACGGTTTGACTGACTGCGCTGCCGCCTTCAGCCGCATCTTTGGCGGCCTTGCCCGCCATGCCGTCGGTGACATTGGCGTTTTCATTATTCTGGTGGATCGAGCCCGACATTTGCTCCATCGACGCACTCGACTCCTCGACGCTGGCCGCCTGTTCGCTGGCGCTCTGGCTCAAACTCTGCGAGGTCGCACTGATTTCTTCGGAGGCACTGCTCAGCGAATCCGCCGAGCGGCGTACCTCGCCGATAGTCTCTGCCAGCCTCTCGACCATCGTGCGCATCGAAAATAATACACTGCCGGCGTCGTTGCCCCTGGTCATCACTTGCACCGTCAAATCGCCTTCGGCGACGCGCTGGGCGATCTCGGCCGCGTACTGCGGTTCGCCGCCCAATTGTTTATTGAGCGCGCGGATAATGAAAAAGGCGATGATCGCCGAGCACACGATGCTGGCCAGCAATAGTCCGGCAAAAACTTTTCGCGCCATTTCATAGCCGGCCTGACCGCGTTCGTATTCTTGTTTGGCAACGACCAACTGCACGTCGATCAGTTTTGAGAGGCGATCGGACAACGGATCGATCACCGGGTACAGCTCGTTGATGGTGAACTCCGCCAATTGCGCTTTATCTTCTTTTTGTAAAATCGCCCGCAATTTGGTCAATGCAATCTGTGACTTTTCCATCAATGGATGTATTTCGTCGACCAGCTTTTGCTCGTCGTCGACCAGCACGGTGGCTAAATAGCCGTGCCATTTTTCATCGATCGTTTTCAGGGCGGCATCGACGTTTTGGCGCGACTGCTCCCAACTGATATTGCCGTTGCGTGTTTTATGCGTGGTATCGACGATATTGACCGCATACATATCGGCGATTTCTTTTAAATCCCGGAGCGGCACGACGCGATCGTTATACACGGTTTGCAAGCCGTGGACCGTCGCCTTGAGCTGGACCAGCCCATATGCGCCCAGCCCCGTCATGGCGATTAAAATAATGCCGACCAGCGACCATAGACGGGCGCCCACTGTCATGCTTTTGCTAAAACCGGTGATAGCCACGCTAACCTCCTGATGCCAAACACATCTGTCGCACGCGTCGCCGACAGGGTCGCGAGTTGTCGAGGGGTATCGCGTTAACCGCATGCGAAAGACGGTTGACCACGGCCCCAAGGCAGCAGGATATAGCGTAGCAGTAGATGTGGCGAAGTGCCGCGCGCGACTAACGATCGAAGTGTGCGATTAGCGATCGAAGCTTGTAACTAGCGATGAAACCCCACAACTAGCGCTGAAAGCTCACAACTAACGATGGAGAAAAGGCGCGCCGATTAACTCTCGACGCTGCCCTGCTCTTCCGGCAGATAAACGGTCAGTCCGTCGAGGTCGGAGGTGACGGTGATCTGACAGCCGAGACGGCTGTTGTCCTGCAGGTATTTGGCGCCGCCGAGCATATTGCGCTCGCCCAGACTCGCCCCCGGAATTTTGTCCTGCCATTCCGGCGGTACGTAGCAATGGCAGGTCGCGCACGAACAGATACCACCGCACATACCAACCACGCCGGGCACCATATTCAGCGTGGCGCCCTCCATTAAATTCATATCCTCCTCGACATCGATTTCATGGCGAGTGCCGTCGTGTTCTACATAGGTTATCGCGACCATTTTTCCACTACTCAAGCGATTAATAAAAACTGCGGACACCAATACTGATAGCTGGCTTTAAGCCGGCACCGCAACGGTTTTAATTTGCAGGTACTCCTCGAATCCTTCGACGCCCATCTCGCGGCCGATGCCGCTTTGCTTGTAACCGCCGAACGGCGAGTCTGGCGCAAAGAAATTAGCGCCGTTGATATTGAACGTGCCGGTGCGAATGCGTCGCGCAATGCGCCAGGCGCGCTCGACGTCGGCGGAAAATACCGCGCCTGACAAACCAAAGATCGAGTCGTTGGCGATGCGCACGGCATCGTCGTCGTCATTGTACGGAATCACCACCAGCACCGGACCGAAAATCTCCTCGCGGGCGATACGCATATCGTTGTTCACATCGACGAACAGCGTGGGCTCGACATAATAGCCGCGCGTCAATTGCGCCGGCTTCGCGCCGCCGAATGCCACCGTGGCGCCCTCCTTCTTACCGATCTCGATATATTCCAGCACGCGCTCCTGTTGGCGCTTGTTGACCAGTGGTCCCATTATTTGCGTGGCGCTGTATGGATCGCCATACGCGATGTGCGCAAACATCGCCTGCAAAATCGCCACGCCTTCCGCGTAGCGCGATTTCGGCAGCAGCATCCGCGTCGGCAAGGCACAGCCCTGGCCGGCGTGAAAACAAACGGCTAAACCGCTCTGCAGCGCGGTCGGAAAATCGGCGTCGTCCAAAATAATATTGGCGGATTTGCCACCGAGTTCGAGAAAAACCTTTTTTACCGTGTTGGCCGCCTGCGCCATGATATGACGACCGGTTTGCGTCGAGCCGGTGAACGATACGACATCGACGCGCGGATCGGTCACCAGCATTTCGCCGACTATCGCCGGGTTGGCGGCGGTGATGACGTTTAATACGCCGGCGGGGATATCGGTATATTGCGCCGCCACTTTGCCGAGAATGGTCGCCGCCCACGGCGTGTCCGGCGCTGCTTTCAGGATCGTGGTGCAACCTGCAGCCAGCGCCGGTGCTAATTTCGCCATGTTGATCTGGAATGGGAAATTCCACGGTGTGATCGCGGCCACCACGCCAGCCGCTTCGCGCAGCACAAAGCGTTTGCTCGGCACGCCCATATTGCGCGTGACCGGTAACTCGCGCTGCCAGCGATAATCTTTCAACAATTCGAGGTGGTAATCCAGAATACCCAGCGGACCATCGCCCTGTGGGCCATTGGCGGTGATCGCCATCGGCGCGCCCACTTCCTGGACGATCTGCTCGCGCAGCTCCGGCATCACCGCGCGCAACCCGTCGCGCAATTGCTCGAGGCACTGCAAACGCAGCGCAACATTGGTGGACCAATCGCTATTATCGAACGCATTGCGCGCCGCAAAGATCGCCGCGTCCATATCCTCCGGGCCGGCATCCGCCACTTGCCCGATTACTTCCTCGGTCGCAGGATTAATATTGGCATAGCGTCGACCCGAGCGTGCCTCGGTTAATTCGCCACCGATAAACAGCCGCCCCTCTCCAACCGTTGCTGTGCTCATACTGATTGCTCCATCGGTCGAGCCGATTCGCCATTTTAAGATTATGTGCGCTGCAGCGAAGCTGAGCGTAGATGCCATCATGCTACTTATGCTTGTCTTTATAGTCAAGCATAAATAATACTGAACGAAACCGCTTAATCACCGCGCGCTTTTACCGAAAACAGAGACATGCGTATTTTAAATTGAATATTACTACGCATACCGATATTCTTCATTGCCAAACTGTCGACCCGGTCGACGGCTACCCGAACAAGCTGGATACTCTAAGCTTATATTTTGGATACTCACACCAGCGCGAATTACCACCTTTTGAGACAGGCGAACCATGGCCAACCCTATAAGCCACTCCGATCCGATCGGCGCTCAGCTACAGGCACCGGGCGCTGCCTTTGAAATCGAAGAAATCCAGTTAAACGGCATCGGCTGTCGTGTATTTCGACGCTCCCCGCCGACCTTGAACGCGATTTTTGCCGGCGCGCAACAATTTTCCGAGCGCGAATTTATTGTCTACAACGATGCGCGCATAAGTTACGGCGAAGCCTTTGCAAAGGCCGCCGCGCTGGCTGCCACCATCACCCAGCAAATCGGCGTGACGAAAGGCACTCGCATAGC
>DATIED010000120.1:0-3140 GCA_035455965.1 Spongiibacteraceae bacterium | reverse complement strand
GGGTTTGCCGCTGGCGATAAAATACAACAGCGCCGCAGCGACGATAGCGCCGGCGACCTGCGCGAGCACGTAAGCCGGTAAATCCGCCGCTTTAAAGCGGCCGCCGACGACCAGGCCGACCGATACCGCGGGATTTAAATGGCAGCCGGAGATATGGCCGATAGCATATGCCATGGTCAGGACAGTCAGGCCGAACGCGATCGACACACCGGTGAGACCGATACCGACTTGTGGAAAAGTCGCAGCTAATACCGCGCTGCCGCAACCGCCGAGCACCAGCCAAAAGGTGCCGATAAATTCTGCAAATGAGCGATGAGCGAGAGACATAGAAAACTCCTTGGTAGCTTCGGCTACTTATTAATGTGATGACGCTGGATATTTCTACTATTTATTGATGGAATAAGTCGATGTGTATAAGGCGCCTGATCGTATCGTGTGCCGACTAATAATAAGCATTAAAAGCCTGTTTGTCGCATCGATGATACGGCGGTCAAGTGTTGCGTCGCGATTTATGATCGTCGCATTGCGCGGCTGTAAATTCGCACTCGATCGCGGTGGCTCGATTCAGGCAGCACCGAAAAGATCTGAATTTTGACGCCACAGAGCAGGTCGTGTTCGCTATGCCAGGAGGGGATGCTGTTTGCTCGGGTGTTCTTTTCCGCTTTAAGATGGCCTTGTTTCCAGCTCTACTCCTTATCTCTACTGCGGCGGCACGACATGGCGAATGGTCCTCCAATCGATTTCAATTTATTCGTGGTGCTCGAGGCAATTTTTATCGAGGGCAGCGTAACCCGCGCCGCCGATAAGTTGAACTTGTCGCAGCCGGCGATCAGCCATGCGCTGGCGCGGCTGCGCGAATTGTTCGGCGACCCGCTGTTCGTGCGACGCGGCAACAGCATGGTACCGACGCCGCTGACGCGCAATAATATCGATGCCATTCGCGCGGCGCTGCGCAACCTTGAGGCTACCCTGCTGGAGACCCGCCAGTTCGATCCGGCCCTCGCCAACAACCGTCTCACCCTCTGTATTCCGAGCAGCATGGAGGAGGCGCTGCTGCCGCGCCTGGTCAGTCGCATTGCGGCGGCGGCACCGCATATCGATCTGGTCACCAATCGCAGCGAGCGGCATCGGCTCGAATCGCGGCTCGAGGCCGGTGTCTTCGATATCGCCATCGATGTGTTGCTGCAGCATTCCGAGGAGGTGCAGCACCAGCGCGTATTGCGTGAGCGTCTGGTAGTGATGGCGCGGCGCGATCACCCGCAGGTGCAGCCCGGCTTCGATCTGGCTACTTATCTGCAGCAGCAGCATCTGCTGATTTCGACGCGCCGCGAAGGTCCCGGCATCGCCGATGTCGAGTTGAGCCGGCTGGGACTCGAGCGCCATGTGCGCCTGCGCTGTCAGCAGACGGGTGCGGCCGGCCAAATCGTTGCCGCCAGCGACCTGGTGCTGACCATGCTCGAATACGATGCGCGCGCCATGAATGTATTTTTCGACCATCAAATTCTGCCGCTGCCGATCGCTCACGAGCCGATCGATCTGTATCTGTACTGGCATGGCTCGGTCGACAGCGATCCCGCCAATCGCTGGCTGCGCGGCGAACTGGCGGCAGTGTGCGAAAGTCTGCCCGGTATCGAATAAGTTTGCCGCGCGCGGTCGACGCTTGTCATCAGACCCTATCGAAGTACGTTATGACCGGCCATGCAAAAATTGCATTTGAAATGCCGCTCGCGACTATTGCTTAATGAAGGCTGCATACACTCTCTTTATGTTCGTGCGAGGCGCCTTCCGCGGCCGCGCGACATCTCCTCTACCGAATAAGGCAAATTTAACGACATGGGTGAATTAATTCTAATTCGGCACGGGCAGGCATCGTTCGGTACCGACGACTACGATCGATTGTCGCCGCTGGGCTTTGAGCAGGCGCACTACCTCGGTAAATATTTTGCCGAGCGCGGCATCGAGTTTCAGCGCGTGGTGAGCGGTACTTTACGCCGCCATCGGGAAACTTTGCAGGGTACCGGTCTCGGCGTGGAGCCCGAATTATTGCCGAGCCTCGACGAGTTTGATTTTTTTGGTTTGGTGAAAATATTTTTGCAGCAGAATCCCGATTACGGTCCGGTCGACTTCGGCAATGTGCGCGAATTTTTCCTGGCGCTGCGCAAGGCGCTGCCGCTCTGGTCGGAGGGCGGCATCGACAATCCGCCCGAAAGCTGGGAAAGCTTCCAGGCGCGGATTCGCGATAGCCTGAAAGCGTTGATCGCCACCGACGTCGAGCGCGTGCTGGTTGTGTCCTCCGGCGGTCCGATAAGCGCGCTACTGCGCGAAGTGCTGCAATTGTCGGTGCGGAATATGATGGATATCAATTTGCAAACCGCGAATACCAGCATTACGCGTTTGCACTTTAAAAACGGCAAGGCGCGGCTGCAATCGTTCAATGGCATTCCACATCTGGATCATCCGTCGACCAGTGCGCTGATTACATTAACGTGAATGCGCCATCGGCGCGCACAACTAACAACTGGGGTCCCCACATGGATTTCGAACATTCCACCAAAACCCGCGATTACATGGCGCGTCTCAACGAGTTTATGGCGCAGCACGTTTATCCCAATGAAAAAATTTATCACGAGCAGGTGGCGGCGCCGGGCCAGCGCTGGAATTTACCGCCGATCATGCGCGAGTTGAAAGCCAAGGCGAAGGCGGCGGGATTGTGGAATCTATCGATGCCGAATACCGAGTACGGCCAGGGTTTAAATAATGTCGAATACGCACCGCTGGCGGAAATCATGGGGCGCGTTATCTGGGCAGTGGAAGTATTTAACTGCAGCCCGCCCGATGCCGGCAATATGGAGTTGCTGTATCACTACGGCAACGAGCAGCAAAAAGAACAATGGTTAAAGCCGCTCGCGAATGGCGAAATTCGCTCGTGTTACGCAATGACCGAGCCGAAGGTTGCTTCCTCCGATGCCACCAATGTCGAAACTTTGATTCAGCGCGACGGCGATCACTACATCATTAACGGTCATAAATGGTTCATTACCGGCGCCATGTACGATCAATGCAGAATCATGATCTTGATGGGCAAGAGCGATCCAGGCAACCCCAATCGCCATGTGCAGCAATCGCAGATTTTGATTCCG
>DATIED010000119.1:0-4622 GCA_035455965.1 Spongiibacteraceae bacterium | reverse complement strand
ATTCGATGGCGCGCCGTTACACGATGTTGCTAACTTCACCAATCGCTCGCCGTACCCGATGTTGCATTTTATTCGCGAGGCAGCGGTATCGCGCGCACTCGAGCATTATCCGTCGCCCGAACAGATTCCCGCGCGCAATATCGGGCGTCTGCAGGCGTTGGGGCGGGAAGCGGTAAGTGAGCTATTGGCGCGCATCGAGAAAGAAGCCTCCGCATAGCGACGAGTGATATGCTCTGCCGTGCAGCCGGGGTTGTATCCTTAACACAGCGGATTTTCGTGTTCATCACTTGAGAGCCATGCAAAAAACAATTCGCACTGCCGCAACGACGATAACGCTGCTGTTTTTCCTGTCGGCGAATTTCGTACATGCGCAGACACCACAAGTGCTACAGCAAACGCAGCAGCTGCTCGATTGGCTCGGGGTGCTGGCGCTGCTGGAGCAAGCGCCGACGGTGCTGGATATCGCAGTCGAGGCGGAGGCGAAATTGCGCGAGTCGACGCCGCAGCAGCGCGAGGCCTGGCACCGCGAATTGGAGCCCAAACTAAAACCTGCCGTATTGCAGCAAACGCTGATTCGCTATGTGGCGGAGCGTTATCGCGCCGAAACGTTTAGTCACAACGAGGAGTTGTTGCAACAACCGTTGGCGCGTCGCGCGCGCTACTTTGATTTGGCGATGACGCAAGCGAGCGCTGTGCAAGGTTTGCAGGATTATCGCGCGCTACTGAGCGCCAAGCCGCAGCCGAATCGGCGCGCGCTAATACAGGAGTTGGATGCGGCAACGGCCACCTCGCTGTTGGCGGCGATTCTGCAAACCGGTGTCGGCGATCGCGTACGGCAATTGGCAGGCGGCACCGAAAAGTCGGCGTCTGCGGCGCAGGAATTTGTCGAGCGGCAGCGTTTTCTGGCGCCCTTTACCGAAGACTACCTGCTGTATGCCTACCGTTATTTTAAAGATGAAGAATTGAGTGCCTATCGCGATTTGCTGCGCGATGCCGAATTGCAATGGTTCCTGGATGTCAGCCGGCAGGGATTGATTGCGGCGCTGCAAGTGACACCTTGAGCCGCCGCTTGATTGCTATGAAAGTTGCTATGAAATTAGTGGTCTGGAATCGGCAGGAACGATAAAAAGTTACGCCGCCAGTTCGGATGCTATGTTGTTGATTTGCTCGCTGGCATCGACAACTTGTTGAATGGCCAGTTGCGCTTTCTCCGGATCGAGATGCAGCCGCGCGAATAATTCGTCGGGAATTTCCTCCAATGGCGCATTGCCGATATCGTGCTGGCGCAGCAAGCGCATCGCGACAAAAATAAGGTTGGCATAAACGTGCCCCGGCCCGGCATAAGCGGGTTCGTTTTGAAAGCGCAACGCACAGCAAACCTCATCCGGCATCGACCACAAGCGCATTAGCCAGCCTGCTAACTGGTCGCGCGTTACGCCGAGCAGAAAGCGTTCGATCTGGGGATAGCTCAGCGTGCGATTCACTTCCTGGAAGCGACAGTAGGTGGAGAAATGCGGCGGAAATACTTCGGCCATAATCAAATGACCGAAGTTGTGCAGCAGACCGCTCAAATAAGCGATGCCGATGGTGGGGCGGTGTTCGGCACGGATACAACCGACCAGCGATTCCACCGCCGTCGCACCGTAGACTGCTTGCTGCCAATACGATGTGAAACCTTTTGGCGCGTCTTTCGGCAGGCTCAGACTTTTCCCGAGCGCTAGGCCCAGCGCCAGATTCAATACCAGATCGAAACCCAGGACCCGCACGATCGCGTCGTGCACCGATTTTATTTTGCCGGGCGCGGCGTAGTAGGGTGATGCGGCCCAACTCACTACTTGCGCCGTCAACGGTGGATCCATTTCGACGATGGTCGTCAAGGCGCGCATGTCGGCGTACGGATCGACGCGAAGTTTGATAATGCGCTGTGCCGTATCCGGCAGCGGCGGAATTTCCAGGGTCTCTTCCAGTCGTTGCTTGATGCGCAATTGGGTAAAGTCGGCGACGGCGTGGGTAATGTCCTCGACATCGTCGATTTGCTCGAGTTTGCCGTGCTGCAGTTTGGCGAGGTCGATCGAGAAGTCGCCCAGTGTGGCGCCATTCAGGGTGTGCTCGAATTGCTCGGCGCTAAGATGCAGCAATTCCGAGTTATCGCCCGAACTTAAGATCACCGGGCCCAACGCCAATAACTTACGATCGACCAGCGTCGGCAGTTCCATCGCGCCCGGCAGCGCCGGCAGCCGTTGAAAATGGCGCTGCAGACAGAGTTTGCTGACTTCGCCGAGCGTCATCGCGCGCAGTTGCTGCCAGCCGGTCAGGTTGCGCACCGCGTTCAAATCGAGCAGGCACTGCGCGGGATAAACCACCTGCAGGCGATGTTCGCGCTCGCTGTCGCAAAGCAGTGTTGTTTGTACCGCATTCGCGGGCGACTCGGTGGCGGATGCCTCTACGTCGTACTGAATATTTTGTTTACGGAGCAGAGAATCCACGACTGCGGGGATAGCCATTGGCCAAGCCCTCCTTGTTGTTTATTGTTGAGCGATGTCGACGCGAGTTGTTCGGAATGGAATTAAGTGTAGCAGCGCTGGATTTAACTGCGTCACACCCTCGCGTATCGATCGCGATTGGGTAACCAGCGCTCGACGATCTTTGCTACCAGCTCCGGATGTTGCCGGTATAACCATCGTCCGTATTCGCTGACGGCAGGCAGCAAGGTCGCATCGCGCTGTAAATCAGCGATGCGCATTTGCAGCAGGCCGGTCTGCCGCGTGCCTAACACTTCGCCTGGGCCGCGCAACTCCAAATCCTTTTCCGCAATGACGAAACCATCGTTGCTGTCGCGCAGAACTTGCAAACGCGCTTTGCCTAATTGCGATAGCGGGGCTTGATACAGCAGCAGGCAAAAGCTTTCGACGCTGCCGCGACCGACTCTGCCGCGCAATTGATGCAATTGCGCGAGGCCCAGGCGCTCGGGGTTTTCGATGATCATCAGGCTGGCGTTGGGTACGTCGACGCCAACCTCGATAACGGTGGTTGCGATCAACAGCTGCAACTCGCGCGCCTTGAAGGCTGCCATGGTGGCCAGTTTGGCGTCTGCTTTCATGCGTCCATGCAGCAGGCCGATTTTTATCTCCGGCAGCGCCGCCTGCAAATCCTCCCAGGTGGCCTCGGCCGCCTGGGCTTGCAGCAGTTCGGACTCTTCGATCAGTGTGCAGACCCAGTAGGCCTGACGGCCCTCGCGGCAAGCCTGGCGGATGCGCTCCACCACTTCGGTGCGGCGATCGTTGCTGATCACCATGGTGCGGATCGCCTGCCGACCGGGCGGCAGTTCATCGATGATCGAAGTGTCCAGATCGGCATAGGCACTCATTGCCAGCGTGCGCGGAATCGGTGTTGCCGTCATGATCAGTTGATGCGGCCGCAGCGCACCGCCCTTTTCCTGTAGGGCCAGGCGCTGGTGAACGCCGAAGCGGTGCTGTTCGTCGATGATAGCGAGACCGAGGCGCTGAAACCGGACCTCGTCTTGAAATAACGCGTGAGTGCCGACGACGACGCCGGCGGCACCGGAGGCGATTGCCGCCAGTTCAATTTGGCGCTGTTTGCCTTTTACTTTGCCCGAGAGCCAGCCTAGTCGGATACCGAGCGGCTCCAGCCAGGCGGCAAAATTATTGCGGTGCTGCTCCGCCAGAATTTCGGTCGGCGCCATCAATGCTACTTGAAAGCCGCTGCTTACCGCGCGTAGCGCTGCCAGTGCCGCAACCACGGTTTTGCCCGAGCCGACATCGCCCTGCAACAAGCGCAGCATCGGTACCGGCTGGCTCAAATCGCGCTCGATCTGCTCTGTCACGCGCTGCTGTGCCGCGGTTAGCGCGAACGGCAATTGTGCGAGAAAGCGTCGACAGAGCGCATCGGAACCGGAGCAATCAGGTGCGCCCAGCTGACGCGTTTGTGCGCGTAGTTGTAACAGGCTGAGTTGATGCGCGAGTAGTTCTTCAAAGGCGAGACGTTGCTGGAATGGATGTTTACCCTCCAGTAATTGTGCTTGCGGCGCATCGGCGGTCGGTTGGTGCAGATAGCGCAAGATATCGCTCAGCGATGCCTTCATCCCTGCCAGCGGCAGGGGTGGCGGCAGGCGATCGATCAAGGATTCATTGTTCAGCAGGGTTAGCGCGGCCGCGCATAACTTTCGCCAACTGGCCTGATGCAGGCCTTCCGTGGTGGGATAAATCGGCGTGAGAGTCGTGCTGATCGATACGGCCGGCATATCGGCGGGCTGATATTCCGGATGGTAAAACTCCAGACCGTGAGCGCCGCGCCGCACCTCGCCATAGCAGCGCAGTCGTGTGCCCGGTTGCAATTGGGTTTTTTGCGCGGCGTTAAAGTGAAAAAAGCGCAGTGTCGTGGTGCCCGTTCCATCCTGCAGGCGGCACACTAAGCTGCGGCGCCGCCCAAACACGACATCGGCGGCGCGTATTTCGCCCTCGATCACGGCGTCGCGCCCCGCTTGCAGTGCACCGATTGGCGTAATGCGAGTGCGGTCCTGATAGCGTAACGGCAGATGAAACAAGACATCCTGGACCGTATGAATTTCAAGCGCCGCCAGTTTTTCGGCGAGGCGCGGGCCA
>DATIED010000118.1:0-4898 GCA_035455965.1 Spongiibacteraceae bacterium | reverse complement strand
CGTCGGTGAAGGCTTTTAAATCGACGTTGGCGGCATCTATTTTTGCGTAAAAATCGCGCCGCGCCTGCGCGTGCATGTAGCCCGCCGTAACCGCTACGGTGCTGATGCCGCGCGCATGGCAGGCGTCGGCCACATCCATCGCATACTCGGCAAAAATCACCGGATCGTTGTAGGTAAATGCCACGCTGTCGCAGCCGTGTTGCTCAGCCGCCAGCGCGATTGCGGCGGGCGAGGCCTGATCCATCAGTCGATCCATATTTTTGGATTTGCTGATATCCCAGTTCTGACAGAACTTACAGGCCAGATTGCAACCGGCGGTGCCGAACGACAGCACGCTGCTGCCGGGATAAAAATGGTTTAGCGGTTTCTTTTCGATGGGGTCGATACAGAAACCGGACGAGCGGCCATAGGTGGTCAGAATCATTTGCCGATCCTGGCGCATGCGAACAAAACAAGCGCCGCGCTGGCCATCGTGCAATTTGCAATCGCGCGGACACAGATCGCACTGCATACGGCCATCGTCGAGCAGATGCCAGTAACGCCCCTTATAAGTGTCGAACTGTTCGTCATTGGTGTTCATAACCGCGCTCACCTTATTGAACCCGCGCGCGCATCGTTAATACGCGGCGCCTTATGCTCGTGCCATTTCTGCACGGTGTAACGGTAGAGTTTGACTTCGTTGGCCCAAAAATCGGCCGGCAGTCCGCACTTCAATTTTAAATGCGCCATAAATTCGCGCGCGCTCGACAACTGCTCCCAGACCTGCGGCAGAAATGTGCTGCGGTGCTTGCCGTATTCCAGAGTCACTCCATCGCTGCCGGGCCTTAACTGCGCCAGCGCATCGGCTTCGTCGGAAAAAGCCAGCGGTTGCATCGTCGACAATAACGAAACCTCGATTGCGGTGTAGTGCAGCTCGGCTTCGGTAAGCGGCTGAAAGCGTGGATCGTGCAGCGCCGCCGCGACAGCATTGGCTTTAATATCGGCGAGCAGCGAGCGCCGCGCCGTCAATGTGCCGATGCAGCCGCGCAGGCTGCCGCTTTGCGTCAGTGTCACAAAACAGGCAGCCGGCCGCTGCAGCCAAGCGGCTTCCTCCGCTGCGGGCGATGCCAGTCCCAACGCCTTACCGATCGCCGCGCGGGCAATCGGCAATAGTATTTGCCCGGCATTCGCTTCGACTGCAGCGAGCATGGTATTAATGATGCGCCTCCTCGTTGAACGCAAAAGACCCATAGCCCACCACGCGCTCGCGATCGCCGGCGGTATCGCCGGAGTTGCATTGCGCCAACAATTGCGGGCGCAAATGGCGTTGTTTGGCGGCCAATAACAAGCCGTTCAACGGTGTGCCGCCGCAGGCCTGAGCATGCGTCAACGTGCTTTTCAAATTCAGAATGTCCTCGGCGGTATCGCGGTCGGCATGCTGCGCGGCACGATACGGCAGAAAATGCGAGAGATCGGAGCTGACGACGATTAATGTCTCGGCGCCGCCCCACAGTTTTTCCAATACTTCGGCGACTTCGGTCGGCGTTGCGTCGCCCACCGCCAACGGCACGATTTTGAAATCGGCTAGCACCGTTTGTAAAAAAGGTAATTGCACTTCGAGAGAGTGCTCTTGCGCATGCGCGGCCGGGCTGACGACTACCTGGCGTAGAGCGGCGATCTGTGCAATCGCCGCAAGGTCCAACTCAATATCGCCAAGCGGCGTGGCTAGCGCATCGACTCCGGGCAGCGCTAAACCGCGTACCGGCACGCGATGTACGGGCCCTAGTAACACCACGCGACGGATCGTGGCGTGGCCGGTGCGCAGAAGCGCATAAGCCGCCGCCGCAGTCTGGCCCGAATAGACATAGCCGGCATGCGGCACGACGATCGCTTTCGGTAGCCCATCGGCGCGGTAATTGGGGACGGTTGCCAGCAGGCTGTCGACTGTAGTGGCCAATATCTCTTTTCGACGGGGGTAGAAAGTGCCTGCTACTGCCGGTTGTCGAATGGTATACATTAAAATTTCCGCATTAAATGCTATCTATTGACGCGGATATACGGCTCGGTCGCCGAATATCAAGGGTCGCAGAATACGAATGTTGATACGCGTCAATATCGACCATGCTGCGTTGCATATCCTATTTACAAGATAATTTTCGCGGCGTTGCACGTCGGTGGACGATGGCGCAATGGGACCCATCAGTAAGGACTTTATTTATGTCTCATATTTTCTTTGCGCCATGCGAACGATGCGGTACATGCGTGTGCGACCTATGAAGATTTTCAGCTCGAGTTGGTGTTGCTGAAAACAACAGGCGGTGGCAAACGTTTATTGATCGATTGAAAACGATCGGCGCCTATCGGAGCGGAGGACTGGCCGCGATGCAAAGCAAATATCTGGTCGTCTACTACTCGCGTACCGGAAGCACTCGAGCGATTGCGGTGGCATTGGCAAAAGCCTTGCACTGCGACATCGAAGCGATTGTGGATACCAATAAGCGTTCCGGCATATGGGGCTATCTGCGCTGTGTGCTGGATACGCTGGAAAAACGCAGCGCAACCATAGCTCCGCCCAAAAAAAATATTTCCGGCTACGAATTGGTAATCGTCGGCACGCCGGTTTGGGCCGGTTCGGTCGCTGCGCCGGTGCGGGCTTATTTGAAGATGCAAAAAGGCCGTTTGCCGCTGCTCGCTTTTTTTTTGCACGCTCCGCAGCCGCGGCGCCGAAACCGCCTTTGCACAAATGCAGCAGTTGAGCGGAAAAGTACCATGCGCCGAGCTGGTGGTAATTGCTCGCGAGATTGGCGGAGACAGCTTTCAGCAACGTATTTCAGAGTTCGTTAAAACGGTGGCGACACATCTGAAGATGCCCAGCGCCAAGCGCAAAGGGCGGTATACGATACCGCAGGATAGCGATGTGCCGAGTCAGCGCCAAGAGAAAGCGGTGCGCGATCTATCCACAGCAACTAGCGCGGATAACCATGCCATCGATTGAAGCACCGCTGCGAAAAAAATCGTAAGGCCAATGCGAAAGCGAGGAGATAAATTATGGATTTAACCGAAGCGTTACGTACCCGGCGAGCGATACGCGAATATACCGATGAGGGGCTAAGCGATGCCGAAATTGCGCGATTGATCGATATCGCGGTATTGGCGCCGAGCGCGATGAATCTGCAGCCCTGGGTTTTCGCCGTCGTGCGGGGCGCACCGAGGTTGCATGAATTATCCAGACGGATCAAACCCTATGTACTGGAACACCTGCCGCCCGATTCGCCGCTGGCCGGGCATGTGCAGAATGCGGATTTTGAGATTTTTCACGGCGCCCCGGCCTTGATAGTTGTCTGCTCCCACAATACCGATTCGCAGTCGAACGAAGATTGCTGCCTGGCCGCGCAGAATGTAATGCTGGCCGCGCACGATCGCGGCTTGGGCAGCTGTTGGATCGGTTTGGCGCGCGGCTGGTTGAATGAGCCGGCAGTTAAGGACGAACTCGGTATCGCCGCGCATTTGCATCCGATCGCGCCGATCATTGTCGGTCACCGCCGGCAACTGCCAGCGCCGACGCCGCGAGTGCAACCGCAAATCATTTGGTGCAAATAAACGCATTGCGTTGACTGCGCTTGTCTGCGTTTCGGTTGCCGTGGTTTACCAGCATCGACTGAAATGGGTCGGTGATGTCCGGCACTTGCGGTCGAAGATTTTTATCGGACGCTGTTTTTTTGCCGGAATATCTTCGTTAATCGACCCGCGAGTAGCCGCCGGTAACGCCGTTTTTCGCGAGTACCCATTGCCATAGTTGAATATTGCGCGCGCGGAATGCGCCGGCGCAAGATAATAAATAATAGCGCCACATGCGCCGGAAAGTTTCGCCCAACTGCGCTTCGAATCGCGGCCAGGCGGCTTCAAAATTGGCGTGCCACGCCATCAGCGTGCGATCGTAATCGGCGCCGAAGTTGTGGAGGTCTTCGACTACAAAAAGATTATCCACCGCATCGCCGATTTGTCCGATCGAGGGCAACTCGCCGTTGGGAAAAATGTACTTATCAATCCAGGGGTCGGCACCGCTGCGGCGATTATTTTTGCCGATAGTATGCAGCAAAAAAAGCCCGTCCTCTTTAAGGCAGCGATGCGCGATTCGCATATAGTCGCGATAGTTTTTATGGCCAACATGTTCGAACATACCGAGACTGACAATGCGATCGTACTGACCGTCGATCAAACGATAATCCTGCAGTCGAAACTCCAGCGGTAAGCCGGCGTAGCGCTGTGCGGCCCATGCGGCCTGTTCCTTCGATATCGTTATACCCACGCAGTCGACGTTATAGCGCTCAGCGGCGAACCCCATGAAGCTGCCCCAGCCGCAACCGATATCCAGTACGCGCATGCCCGGTGCCAGCCGTAACTTGCGACAGACCAAATCCAATTTTTCTTCCTGGGCGGCGGCGAGATCGCCGGCATCCCGCCAGTAGCCGCAGGTATAGGCCATACGCGGATCGAGCATCGCCGCATAAAAATCGTTGCCTAAATTATAATGAACTTCGCCTACTCGCCAGGCGCGCTTCAGTGTTTGCAAATTTAAAAGGTGCGCGCGCAACGCATAAAGCAGCAGTTGCAGCGGCTGGACTTTCTCATCCAGGCGGGCGCGCA
This sequence comes from Spongiibacteraceae bacterium, assembly GCA_035455965.1. GTDB lineage: Bacteria > Pseudomonadota > Gammaproteobacteria > Pseudomonadales > CAMLJR01 > CAMLJR01. The sequence goes on along the minus strand of DATIED010000118.1, from coordinate 272 downwards.
ACAACCGATAAAAAAACATATCGAGCCGCTCCGCATCCCAAGCTCCCTCGAGATAGGCCTCGCCAAGGCCGAGATTGCCCTGCGCAAATATCCGCTCCGGTACGCCGGGCCTGTTTAACTGTATATCCCACTCGCGCTCTCCGTCGATGCGAATATCCGCGGGTTGCAGCAACGAGCCGAGCGCGCGCTCGGCACCGGAGACGAAACGGTTACGGTACGGTGCATATATTTGGTTGGGCATGGCCGTTCTCCGAAAGCTTGGCGCCGAAGGG
>DATIED010000117.1:0-2038 GCA_035455965.1 Spongiibacteraceae bacterium | reverse complement strand
CTGTTCGGCCTCGGGCCACTGCTGGGCTTTTTGCGCAGCCAATGCCGCATCGAATTGGGCCTGCGCGGCGCTGGGAATTTCCTGCAGCGCGCCTGCAGCCTTACCTGTGCCATTAGCGCTCGCATCGTTGGCGGGCAGCATTTGACACGCGCTCAAGCAGCCCAGCCCGCCCATCAGTAAGCAGCGCAGTGCAATCTGCAACCAGCTTAGCGCTATCTGCGCACTGGTTATTTTTTTATTGTATTTCATCGCTCACCGTCAGCTTGGTTTCAGGTTTGCGGTAACGCGCCGGTAGCAACTGTGCCAGCGCTGTGTAACTTTGCTGTACCCACTCGTCGTAAGTGCCCTGCTGCGCGCGCTGTGCGTTACCCTCGTGCACTGCGATCGCTTTCTCGATAAACGGATCGGCCTGCTCCTCGAGCAGGATGTCGTACTGCTCTTTTTCCAAAGCGCTCAAACCCGGCGGGCGCTCCGATTTCAACAAATCACTGCTGAGCGTCGCGTAAATTTCACCGATGCGAAATGTCGCTTTGGTGGCGAATTGTCGGATGCCGTAATCGATACTGCGGTTATAGGCTTTTAACGTCTGCTCCAGGGCCGATTTCTTTTTCTGCAAACTCTCCTTTAGCGGCAGCGTTAAATGCAGCGCCACGAACGACTGATAGAGCGCATCCGCCAGTTCATCCTGCGCCTGTGCCGCCACAAACCGCGAGCGTTCGCTGCGCGCACTGCCGGCACTGGCATCGGCCTCGACGGTCTGTTGCAGCCAGTAGCGGCGCATCTCGCCATTCGGATACAGCTCGCTCAATTGCACGCGTGCCTCCAGCGCCGGTGCGAACGGTTGTGGATATTGCTGCACATAACTGCGATAGCGTTCGATTGCATTGCTGTTATCGCCGGCTTTGCGATACAACTCGGCGGCGCTCAACAGCGCTTCGCGCCGCGTCGCGGCGTCCGGATCCTGCTGCGCAACGCGCGATAACTCGGCCGCCGCCGCCGCGGTCTGACCGCTCTGCTGATACGCCACCGCCAGCTTCGCGGCAACGCCGGCGCTGAGCGCATGATTGGGGAAGCGCGTGCGTAAATCGTTCAGCGTATTGATTGCGCCCTGCCAATCGTTGCCGTCCATAAATTGCGTCGCCGCATCGTACTGCGCATTGACGCGAATGCTCGAATCCGGCGCGACTTGCGCGACCCGTAAAAATTCCTGCGCAGCGGCCTGTTTGTCGCCCGCCGCCAATTGCTGCTCGCCCTGCTTATAAACCGTCGCCGCTAAACGCTCCTGCACCGCCGCGCGCTCGCTATCGTTGCTCGGCATAAAACCGAGCGCGGCACGATAGCCCTGCTCGGCCTGTGCGTAATGCTGCTGCTCGAATTCACCGTGACCGACAATCAATGCAGAACTGCGCAGTAGCCTTTGCTCGGCGGTTGGCTGCCATTGCAATACCGCGCTCGCGGCGGAGATCGCCGCCGCATAATCTTTGCTGGTAAATAGTTCGTCGGCGGCACGCGCCTGCACCGCAACCGCGCGCGCATCCTGCGCATAGCGCTGCGCAAAGCGTAACTCGCTGTCGATTTTCAGCTGTTGCCAATTACTTTTCTGCTCCGGCGGCGCACGCTTAATTAACTCCTCGTATGCCAGCAGCGCGGAATAACCGGCCTCGGCACCGCGCCGCGCGCTATCGCTGTCGTTGCTGCTGTATCGATAGGCCGCTTGTTCGTAAGCCTCGATTGCTGCCGCAAAATCCTCGGCCTCGAAGCGGCTCTCGGCGAGCAGGAATACCATGCGCACCACTTGCGGGTCTTGCGCGGTTGCATTCGGATCCGCGCTGGCAAACGTATCGATATACTCGCGGTAATAATCACCCGCCAACCGATAGGACTGCTGCGCAGCGGCTTTTTTATCCGTATCGCTGGTGAGCGCGCTCTCCGTCGCACCAACCGGCGCTGCCGGCTTGCCAATTTCAGCCTGCAAATGCTGCGCCGTTGCGTGATGATATTGTGCAAGCTCGACCAGATATTCTTGCAAATGCGCCTG
>DATIED010000116.1:0-10430 GCA_035455965.1 Spongiibacteraceae bacterium | reverse complement strand
CGCTGTAAATCGTTCGGGCAGCAAAAAAACCGCGCTGGTTAGGCGGTATCTTGGCTATCTACGGCGCTCGGCCGCAGGCCTTCGCCAACGGTCATCCCGGTGCGTTACGCGGCCCATTTTCGATCTACACGCGCGCACTTTCGTGAGTTACAATCCGCCGATTTTATGGCGCCTGCCGCGTCGCATTGCGCGACGGGCGCGGGTTTCTGAAGTGAGGAGCGAGTCATGCTGTTGTGGTTTGTTATCGCCTATTGGGTGACTTCGGTCGCCATCGGTCTGTGGGCTTCGCTACGGGTTCACAACACCAAGGACTTCGCGATCGCGGGCCGGCACCTACCGTTTTACATGGTGACGGCGACAGTATTCGCCACGTGGTTCGGCTCGGAAACAGTGCTGGGTATTCCCGCCACTTTTTTGAAGGAAGGTTTGCACGGCGTGGTGGCCGATCCATTCGGTTCCTCGCTTTGTTTGATTTTGGTTGGCTTGTTTTTCGCGGCGCCGCTGTACCGCATGAACCTGCTGACGATCGGCGATTTTTATAAACGCCGTTACGGTCGCGGCGTCGAAGTATTGACCACGATCGCGATCGTGCTGTCCTATCTCGGCTGGGTGGGGGCGCAGATCACCGCGTTGGGTTTGGTATTCAATATTGTTTCTGCGGGCGCTATTCCGGAAGTCACCGGTATGTGTATCGGCGCGGCCACCATTCTGATTTATACCTTTTTCGGCGGCATGTGGGCGGTGGCAATCACCGATTTTATTCAGATGATTATCATCGTGCTGGGCATGTTGTGGATCGGCGGCGAAATTGCCGGACAAACCGGCGGCGTGGTCAATGTAGTACAGCATGCGATGGACGCGGGTAAGTTTACGTTCTGGCCGGAGCCGCATTTTCCGGCGGTGATGGGTTTCGTGGCGGCGTGGTGCACGATGATGTTCGGTTCGATGCCGCAGCAGGATGTATTTCAGCGCGTGCAATCGGCGAAGACGGAAAAGATAGCCGTGTGGGGCTCGGTGCTCGGCGGCTCGCTGTATTTCCTGTTTGCCTTTGTGCCGATGTTTCTCGCGTACTCCGCAACGTTGATCGATCCGGATATGGTCGCGAGTTTGATCGATGACGATCCGCAAAAAATTCTACCGACATTAGTGCTGACCAAGGCGCCACTGTTTGCGCAGGTCATGTTTTTCGGCGCGTTATTGTCGGCGATTAAAAGCTGCGCTTCTGCGACTTTGCTGGCGCCCTCGGTGACCTTCAGCGAAAATATTTTAAAGCCGATGTTTCCGCATATGGGCGACAAACAGTTGTTGCGCAACATGCGCATTGTGACGGTTTGTTTTACCGTATTAGTGACCATGTATGCGATTAATTCGCACGCCAGTATTTTTAAGATGGTGGAGAATGCGTATCAAGTGACATTGGTCAGCGCATTTATTCCGTTGGCGTTCGGTGTCTACTGGTCGCGCGCGACCAATCAGGGTGCTTTGCTCGCGATATTTTTCGGCGTTAGCACCTGGTTGTCGCTGCTGTTCAGCGGCACTATGTCGGCCGAGGAAATCGCTGCGTTGCCATCGGCCCTGGATTTATTGATCGGTGCCCTGCAGCCATTGCAGGTATTCACGCCGCAGGGCGCCGGTCTAATGGCCAGCGCGTTCGGTATGATCGCCGGCTCGCTGCTGCCGCAGGTATTCAAATACGATCCGCATAGCCATCACAAGTTGCGTCATGGTCATTTGGCAGCGCCTGAGGCCACCGCGACGTCTGCGCATCCGATCGCCGATTGACGATTTTGTAGTCTGCAGCGTCAATTTTTTCGCGGTGCCGTACTTATTTGTGCGGCACTCTACCAACATCATCCGCTTGTATCTTCTCCGCATCATTCCCACTAGATGTGCTATTTGGCAAAAATTCAGCTGCTGGTTTTTCGCCTTTTTACCTGCTAAATAACCGCAATTTTCGGCCGAAATGCCATTGGCATGAAATCGGCATTATCACTATTGCCAGAAAAAAACGTCAACTTTCCGTTGCCGGGATTCTGCTTTTTGACGCTGATCTGCTTGCCGCTGGAAGTGGCATCGACTCTAGCCCTTAGAGTCTCAGCACCAATAACGCATCGTTTGAAAATAATAAACAAGCGGTCGCGATTTTTATTGCGGAGTTAAAAATGCAAAATACCATCGAACGCGTTGCGGCAATCGCGCCGGATTTTAGCGAGCGCTATCAAATATCGATTGCAAGCACCGACGAGTTGCGGCGCAAGGTCTATCGATTACGGCACAAGGTTTTTTGCGACGAACTGGGTTATGCGATGGATCATATTCGCGGCCATGAGTTTGACGAATACGATGCCGGCAGTTTACACATCTTATTGCGCGAGCGTGCCAGCGGTACTGCAATCGGTTGCTTTCGCCTGGTTCTGCCGCAGGAGGGCGAGATTTGGTTGCCGTTCGACGAGTATGGCGTGCAGCATGTCGACAGCAAATTGTTCGATTGGAGTACTGTGAATCGGCCGCGCAGTGTCGAGGTTTCGCGGTTGGCGTTGAATGTCGCGGCCAGGCATGTCGGTTCGCATGACAAGGGCGCCGGCGCCAGCGATCCATATCTGGCGACCGCCATGTTTTATGCGGTGACCGCGCTGGTGATGCATTACAGCATAGATAACGTATTTATGGTGATCGAGCCGCGCCTCGGCCGTTTGATTTCGCGCTACGGTTTCAGGCTCAGTCAAATTAGCCCGCCGTTTGAGTACTACGGTCAACGCGCAACATTTACGACGAGCCGGCGGCAGGGAAAGGTCGAGTTGGTGCAATTGAAAAAGCCGTGGCGAAACTTGTTCGACGTGATTAACAAACAATTATTTTCAGATGGGGCGCAACCTGCCAAACCGCGCAAATTGGTCGCACCGCCTTTACCTCTGGCGGCGGTATCGCAACCGCGCACCGTCGATATGGTGCTGTAGTTGATAACGCTGTAGTTGATAACACTGTATCGGTAACTTTGCGGATCGATAAATTTTTGCAGAGCTGGCAGAGAGTCTTTCGACGGTATGAATACCGTCGAAAGAGATAAATCTATTTAGCGATTCAGGCGATTGTCGATCAATTGCTGCACCACGCCTGGGTCAGCCAGCGTCGAGGTATCGCCGAGATTTTCGATTTCATTAGCGGCCAGTTTGCGCAGAATGCGGCGCATGATTTTCCCCGAGCGCGTTTTCGGCAAGCCGGGTGCCCATTGAATGAGATCGGGTTTGGCGATATGGCCGATTTCAATGGCGCAGATTTCCACCAACTCTTTGCGCAATCCCTCCGACGGCTCCAATCCCACCATTAGCGTCACATAAGCGTAGATGCCCTGACCTTTAATATCGTGCGGGTAGCCGACCACGGCTGCCTCGGCGACAGCTTTATGCAGCACCAGGGCGCTTTCGATTTCAGCGGTGCCCATGCGATGGCCGGAGACATTCAGCACATCGTCGACGCGGCCGGTAATCCAGTAATAACCATCCTCGTCGCGACGTGCGCCGTCGCCGGTAAAGTAGTAACCGGGAAATGGTTTGAAATAGGTTTCGGTCATGCGCTGGTGATCGCCGTAGATGGTGCGAATCTGGCTGGGCCAGGAAGCCTTGATGGCCAGATTGCCCTCGCCGGCGCCCATTATTTCTTTGCCTTCGCCATCGAGCAGCACCGGCTCCACACCAAAGAATGGCAGCGTCGCCGAGCCAGGTTTTAACGGCGTAGCTCCAGGCAGCGGCGTAATCATGTGCGCGCCGGTCTCGGTCTGCCACCAGGTATCGACAATCGGACAGCGCTCGTCGCCGACTTCGCGGTAATACCATTCCCACGCTTCCGGATTGATCGGCTCGCCGACCGTACCGAGTAAGCGCAGCGAAGTGCGCGACGTCGCTTTGACGAAGTCGTTGCCCAACCCCATCAGCGCGCGCAGCGCGGTAGGCGCGGTGTAAAACGTATTGACGCGATGTTTGTCGATCACGCGCCAGCAGCGCGATGCATCCGGGTAAGTCGGCACGCCTTCGAACATCAGCGTGATAGCGCCGTTTGCCAATGGGCCGTAAACGATATAGGTGTGACCGGTAACCCAGCCGACATCGGCGGTACACCAGTAAACTTCGCCCTCGCGATAATCGAACGTATATTTATGCGTCATCGCCGCCATCAGCAGATAGCCGCCGGTGGTATGTAATACACCCTTCGGTTTGCCGGTGGAGCCCGAGGTGTACAGAATGAATAATGGGTCTTCGGCGTCCATCCACTCGGGCGCGCAGTCGTCGGCGACGGTTTCAATTGCTGCGTGATACCAGATATCGCGACCTTCGCTCCAGGGTATGTCGCCACCGGTGCGGCGCACGGTGATGACGGTATCGACATTGGGACAATGGTTTAACGCGATCTCGGTGTTGGCTTTCAGGGGGATGTGTTTACCGGCGCGCACGCCTTCGTCGGCGGTGATGACGACGCGGCAATCCGAGTCGAGAATGCGATCCTTCAACGCCTCCGGCGAGAAACCGCCGAATACCACCGAGTGAATTGCGCCGATGCGCGAGCAGGCCAGCATGGCGTACGCCGCTTCGGGGATCATCGGCATATAAATGCATACGCGATCGCCTTTTTTGACGCCGCGTTGCTTCAACACATTGGCAAAACGACACACCGCCCGATGCAATTGCCGATAAGTGATTTTGCTATCGACGCCGGGATCGTCGCTCTCCCAGATAATCGCCACTTGGTCGCCGCGCTGCTCGAGATGGCGGTCGATGCAATTGACGCTGACATTCAATTTGCCGCCGCTGAACCAGGTGGCGTCGCCGCTGTAGAAATCGAATTTACGCACGCTGTGCCAGCGCTGTTGCCAGGTTAGAAACTGCTCGGCCTGCTGCGACCAGAATTGCTCCGGCGCATCGATCGAAGCGCGGTACATGGCGTCATAGCGCGCCCGATCGATATGCGCCGAGGCGGCCAGCGCTGCAGGTACTGGATAGGTTTTGATGTCGTGCATAATCGATCCGCCTTGTCGTGTTTGCCGATTGTGTAGCTGAGAAATTACTGAGCTATCGAATGGCCGATAAATTACTCCAATTGACGGTGAAACTGAATCCTGAAAATAGAGTAGAAAAAACAGTCGAAAAAAAAGGGAGCCTGTGGCTCCCTTTTGGTGTGTTCGATGCGGCCTGTTACGCGACCTGCAACGGCATCGCGTTGGCGGCATGGCTAACGCTATTATCTTCGTTCAGATAAATCAGACGCGGTTTAAAGTTGATCAGCTCGGCATCGGAGTAATTGGCGTAAGCGCAAATGATGATGACGTCGCCGACATTGGCTTTGTGTGCGGCAGCGCCATTGATCGAGATAATGCCGGAGCCTTCTTCGCCGCGAATAGCGTAAGTGGTAAAACGCTCGCCGTTGCTGATGTTGTAAATCTGAATCTGCTCGTATTCGCGGATGGTTGCCATATCCAACAGGCGTCCATCGATGGCGCAGGAGCCTTCGTAATGCAACACCGCGTGCGTGACGCGGGCTTTGTGGAGTTTGGCTTTCAGCATAGTCGATTGCATATCGGAGAATCCTCGGGGAAACGGCGACCGGGGCGAGTTAAACAGTGGCCAACATACCCCAGTCGTGACTGGGGTTGAGGTTGAGGGTTACGTTGTCGATCAGGCGTGTGCTACCTAAATAGGCAGCGCCCAATACAACCAGTTTTTCGGTATCCGCCGACACCGGACTCAATGTGCGGGCATCGCGCACGGAAAAGTAATCGGGGCGGAACCCGGCATTGCGCAGCAGCTCCATCGCATGCTGCTCGAGTTCATGATAACTATCGAAGCCACAGGCGATGGCTTCGCGGCACTCCTGTAGCGCATTGTGCAGCGCGGGCGCTAAGCGGCGCTCGTCCTCGCTCAAGAAACCATTGCGCGAACTCAGCGCCAGGCCATCGGTGGTGCGTGCGGTTTGTACGCCGATAATTTCGATCGGCATGCACAGATCGAGGGTCATTTTGCGAATAATGGCCAACTGCTGAAAATCTTTTTCGCCGAATACGGCAATATCGGGTTGGGCGATTTGAAATAATTTACTAACGACGGTAGCGACTCCGGTGAAATGTCCGGGGCGACTCGCGCCGCAGAGCGTGTCGGACAATTCGGGAACGGATACCTTGGTTTGCGCAGTCATACCGGCAGGATAAATTTCTTCAACGGCCGGCGTAAATAGGTATTGAACACCGGCGGCGAAGAGCTTCTCTTTGTCCGCGGCGAGCGTGCGCGGATATTTATCGAGATCTTCGGCGGGGCCGAACTGCAGCGGGTTCACGAAAATACTGACGATGACAACATCGGCTTCTTTCTGGGCGCGGCGCACGAGTTGCAGGTGCCCCTCGTGCAGATTGCCCATAGTCGGTACAAAGGCAATGCGCTTGCCGGCCCTTTTATCGGCGGCAATGGCGGCGCGTAGCTGCGCTGTTTTAGCGAATATCTTCATAGTCACCTAACATCCCACTAAAGTACTGACAGCAGGCCAGTCCGACATCCGTAGTTATTGCCATTCCCGACACCGACAAGGCTTGGACGCTTTATGGCATCGATAAGCTGCACATTATCTGTGCAGTTTGCCTCGGTGGCGGCAGAGTATGCCGCAATCGAATTGCCTGATCAACGGTTTTTGGTAACAAATTGTTCATGGCTTTGTTACTTAAAGAAGCACAAAACCGTGATGCAGTTCGCAGTTGGAGGTTGAGCGTAGCAAATATCAGTCAAAACTGTGTTCGCCAGTGGGGAATTGCCCGTTAATCACCGCGCTGCGATAGTTGGTCAATGCTTCCTGCACGGTCTTGGCCTCGACCATGAAATTGCGCACGAACTTAGGCGCGCGCACGCTGAGCCCCAGCATATCGTGGAGCACGAGTACCTGCGCATCGGTATGCGGGCCGGCGCCAATCCCGATCACCGGAATGTCGAGGGCCTGGGTGATTTGCTGCGCCAGTATCTGCGGTACGCACTCGAGCACCAATAATATGGCTCCCGCTGCCTCCAGGGCTTGAGCGTCGGCCAGCATTTGCGCGGCCTGATCCGGCTGGCGCCCCTGCACTTTGTAGCCGCCGAAAATATTGACCGATTGCGGCGTCAAACCCAGATGGGCACAGACCGGGATGCCGCGCTCGGTCAACAGGCGAATACTCTCGGTCAGCCAGCGGCCACCCTCTAATTTGACGGCGTGGGCGCCGGCGCGCATGAGTGTCGCGGCACTATCCAGCGTTTGTGCCGGCAGGGCATAGCTACCGAACGGCAGATCGGCGATCACCAAGGCACTGGTATTGCCGCGCACCACCGCGGCCACGTGATACGCCATGTCGGCAACGGTAACCGGCAGCGTACTGTCGTGGCCCTGCAATACCATGCCGAGCGAATCGCCGACCAGAATGACCTCGATGCCTGCCTCCGCGGCCAAGCGCGCAAAAGTCGCATCGTAGGCGGTCAGTACTGCAAATTTTTCGCCGGCGAGCTTTTTATTGCGGAGCTGTGTAATGGATATGTTCGGCATGATGAGCCTCGCTGCATGCACTTAAAAACAAGAAGCCCAAAAATAAGAGCTTACAAAAAAAGCTTACAGAAATGTCGGATTGAAATAGTGGCGGCCGCCGCGCACCGTGCCAAGATACTCCACCAGTTGAGTAAAATCGCGCTCGCTGTTGGCGAAGTCGATCTGCGTGGCATTGACTATCAATAATGGCGCGTCGTCGTAATACAAGAAAAATTCGCTGTAAGCGGCATTGATTTTTTCGAGATAACTTTGCTCGATACTCTGTTCGTAACCGATGCCGCGTTGTCGAATACGTTGTAACAGCACATCGGTGGGCGCCTGCAGATAAATCACAAGGTCGGGTGCCGGCGTATCGAAGGTGAGTTGCTGATACACTTTTTCATATAGTGCGTATTCGTCGGCATCGAGATTGATGCGGGCAAACAAGCGATCTTTTGCAATCAAAAAATCGGCGACTTGGGCGGGCGAAAATAAGTCGCCTTGGCGTAAATCCTGGATTTGCTGTGCGCGCTGAAATAGAAAAAATAATTGCGTCGCCAATGCCGATTGACGAGCGTTGCGATAAAAGCGTTCAAGAAATGGATTTTGCTCGGCCTGCTCAAATAACATTTGGTAGTTGAAAGTATCCGCTAACCGTTTTGCCAGCGTTGTTTTGCCGACCCCAATCGGGCCTTCCACCGCTATAAAGCGCGGTGCTGCGGCTGGTTTCGCGTGCTGCTTGATATCTTGAGACACCGGTTAACCCCTCGAACAATTTATAGTTGTTGCAAACCGACAGCGGAGCAACAGTCTAGTAGTGCCGACAGCGAAGTTCCATCGGGAAGAATTAACTCGGGGGCGATAGCATGCAGAGGATAGAGCACAAAGTTGCGCTCGCGCAGACGCGGATGCGGAATTTCCAGGGTGGGGGTGGCGATAGCTTGATCGCCGTAGAGCAGTAAATCCAGATCCAGGGTGCGTGCTGCCCAGCGCTCCGAGCGTACGCGTCCCTGGGCGTTTTCTATATTCTGCATTTCGCCGAGCAGGGTCGTCGCGCTCAACGAGGTAAATAATTCGGCGACTGCGTTGATGTAATCCGGTTGCGCGCCCGCTGGTCCTAGCGCGGGATTGCGGTAAAAGGGCGACACTAGCCCAAGCTTGCAATGCTCCAGTCGATTCAGCGCCGATAACGCCTGCTTCAGTTGCAGCAGTGGCTCAGCGAGATTGCTGCCAAGCCCAAGAAAGCAGCGCAGCACGGCTAGCTCCGAGGTTTGCGGGTGCGCCGGCGGCGGCCGTCGGTACCGCGCGGCGCCGCGACCTGGCGCAACAAATGGCTGCGCTGATCTTCATCGGCATCGAGAAATTCGGTCCACCATTGCCCGACTTCACTGGTCGACTCGCCGACGCGCTCGCGCAACAATAGGAAGTCGTAGCCGGCGCGCAGGCGCGGGTGATCCAGCAGATTTTGGATACGGCGCGAGTCGCGACGTGGCAGGCGCCATTGCAACTCCCAAATTTCCCGCATCGGTTGGCTAAATCGGCGCGGAATACTGGTGTGGTGCTGCTGGCGATCGATCGTTGTCTGAATCGCTTGCTGCAGTGCGAGTTGCTCGCTAAGACCTTGGGTGGAAAGCAGGTTCATCTCTTGTTGCAGTGCAGGCCACAACAGTGCTGCATAGATAAAGGCTGGCGTTACTGGCTTGCCGTCGGCGATACGTTGATCGGTATTGGCCAGCGCCTCCATAATTAATTCGTCGGCACAGGGCAGGCCTAAATCGATTGCTTCGGTAGTGGCAGGAAACAACACTTCAAATAAACCGTAATCATCCATTAGCCGGTAGGTCGCTTCACCATAACCGCCCATCAGCAGCTTGATAATTTCATCGAACATGCGCGCTGCCGGGATGTCGCGCAGCAGGCCTGCAAGGCGGCTAATAGGTTCGGCGGTGTTCTGCTCGATCGAGAAATCCAGCTTGGCGGCAAAGCGGACCGCGCGCAGCATGCGCACCGGATCTTCACGGTAGCGAGTCTCGGCATCGCCGATGATGCGGATCGATTTACTGCGCAAATCCTTCAAACCGCCGGCGTAATCGTAGACAGCAAAGTTTTCGGTCGTGTAGTACAGGGCATTGACGGTGAAGTCGCGGCGAATGGCATCCTCTTCGAGCGTTCCATAGACATTGTCGCGTAATAACATGCCGCTTTCGCTACGCATCGAGCCCGGCGTATTGGCTTGTTCGTCGTCGGTATCGGCAGTAAATTGTGCATGTGCCCCGCGAAATGTCGTTACTTCAATGATTTCGGGCCCGAAGCGGACGTGAACTATTTTAAAACGCCGACCGATAATTCGGCTGTTGCGGAATAATTCGCGAATTTGCTCGGGTTTAGCATCGGTGGCGATATCGAAGTCTTTAGGATGTTTGCCGAGTAGCAAGTCGCGCACGCTCCCGCCAACTAAATAACCTTGGAAGCCGGCAGCTCGCAACCGCGCGATGACTTTGAGTGCGCCATCGCTGATGAATTTACGCGAAATCTGATGTTCGTCGCGGGGGATTATTAGCGGGGAGCCGATGTCATGCTTTCGTGGGGTGGAAGGCTTGGTTCTTCCGCGATCCGCCATTGTCACCGGCTTTTCTTCTTTTTCGCTCAGCCCCAGCACTTTTTTAAGCCATTTCAAATATTTTTCTCTCAATGTGCCTACGGCTTGGCGGCCATACGCAAGTTGCCTAAAAGGCGATCAAGCGCGCGATTCTAGCACAGTAGATTGTGGTCAATAGGTTGAAATTTGAGAGGGGCTTTTAGAAGAGATAGTTAATCGTCTGAGAGAAGCGGGGAAAGCGAGCTTTCCCCATCCAGGCCTCTTTCGCGTATTTATTTTTATTATTTAACCGCACGATCATTAT
>DATIED010000115.1:0-9956 GCA_035455965.1 Spongiibacteraceae bacterium | reverse complement strand
TGCGTGCCGCCGGCCATATCGAATTGGCCATCCGGCGAAATCATCGGCACCTGCGCATCGTAGGTCGAGCTACGCTGCACGCCGCTGAATATACTTTCGCCGGTCGGCATGCCCACCGAGCCGTGCACATAAATAAAATGTGCCGCATCGACCGGGTTTTCGGCGGTCTCCTGCACGGTGGTATTCATCACCCAAGTGCGCCGCGATGAGATCACCCAATCGTCGGAACTGTACTCGGGCAAGGTTTCTATGTCGTAAGTCGGCGCGCTGCGGTCGGGGTGATACCAGACAAAGATTGCCTGATTGCGCTCGATCACCGGATACGCATAAATTGCGCTTTTATTGCCAGCCACTTTGGGCGGCATATTCTTCGCGTACGGAACCCTGGTGCATTGCCCGGCGCCGTTGAACTGCCAACCATGGAATGGACAAGCGATACTTTCGCCGTGCACTTTGCCGCCGTAACCCAAGTGCGCACCCAAGTGCGGACAGAATGCATCGACCACCTTGGCGGCGCCGGATTCGGTGCGAAATAGCACCATATCCTGGCCGAAATATTTTATCGGTTTGACATCTCCCGCCTTTAAATCGGCGCTGAAGGCAACGCCGTACCAGCCAAACGGAATCGGTAACGTATCGGCTTCCAACATCTCGTCATCTCCTATCGGCGCACGATCGAGGCGCCTGCTATTTTTAGTGGACTTAATCGCAGTGGTGCCAGGAAGTATCCATGCGATCGGGCTAACTTTCCTTGCGCCAAATCAACGAAGCCAGCGGTTGCCGAACAGTGGTGGTTACGACCAATAGAAATCGCTTATTTCAGATAGCGCGATAAAAGCCCGGATTGATAGACGAATAAATTCTTCGTTTGATTTGCGTCATGGATAGATCATTACAGCTCATCCAAACTTATTAAAACCAGGCGCGGATGCTCGGTTATTCAAGCCAATCCCTCTTCTGGGCGGAGCAATGATGAGCAACGCAGCTTCTTCGGTAGCCGGTCCCGCTTTTGCACACCCCACTTACAACTACCAGGTCGTGCGCCAGTTCGCGGTGATGACGGTGGTGTGGGGCATCGTAGGTATGGCCGTGGGTGTGTTGATTGCGGCACAACTGGTATGGCCGGTGTTAAATTTCGATGTCCCGTGGTTGAGTTTTGGCCGTCTGCGCCCGTTGCACACCAATGCGGTCATTTTTGCGTTCGGCGGTTCCGCATTGATGGGCACATCGTTTTACGTCGTTCAGAGAACATGCCAGACGCGATTGGTTTCGGATGGCGCCGCTGCATTCGTCTTTTGGGGTTGGCAACTGGTGATCGTCGCGGCGGCGATTTCGCTGCCACTCGGTTACACCAGCAGTAAGGAATACGCCGAGCTGGAATGGCCGATCGATATTTTAATCACTGTGGTGTGGGTGGTTTACGCGTACGTATTCTTCGGCACCATCGCGCTGCGCAAGACCAGCCACATTTACGTAGCCAATTGGTTTTACGCTTCCTTTATTATCACCATCGCTATTTTGCATATCATCAATAACGCCGAATTGCCGGTTAGCTGGATGAAATCGTATTCGGTTTACGCCGGCGCCGTCGATGCCATGGTGCAATGGTGGTAGGGCCACAACGCGGTCGGGTTTTTTCTCACCGCCGGCTTTCTCGGCATCATGTATTACTTCGTACCGAAACAAGCCGAGCGGCCGGTTTATTCATATCGCTTGTCAATCGTGCACTTCTGGGCATTGATCGCTGTTTATATCTGGGCCGGCCCGCATCATTTGATTTATACCTCGCTACCCAACTGGGCGCAGAGTCTCGGCATGGTGATGTCGTTAATTTTATTGGCGCCAAGCTGGGGCGGCATGATCAACGGCATGATGACGTTGAGCGGCGCCTGGCACAAATTGCGCGACGACCCGATTCTGCGTTTTCTGATCGTGTCGTTGTCGTTCTACGGCATGTCGACCTTCGAAGGACCGATGATGTCGATAAAAACCGTCAACGCGCTGTCGCACAACACCGATTGGACCATCGGCCACGTGCACTCCGGCGCACTCGGTTGGGTCGCGATGGTTTCGATCGGCGCCACTTATCACATGTTGCCGATTTTATTTGGCCGAAAAAAAATGTACAGCATCGCGCTGATCAATACGCACTTCTGGTTATCCACCATCGGCACGGTGCTGTACATCGCATCGATGTGGGTGAACGGCATCATGCAAGGATTGATGTGGCGCGCCTACAACAGCGACGGCACCCTCACCTACAGTTTTGCGCAATCGGTGCAGGCCAGTCATCCGGGTTATCTGGTGCGCCTGATTGGCGGCACGTTATTTTTTGGCGGCATGTTGTTGATGGCGTACAACACCTGGCAGACCGCGCGGCGCCGTGAGCCGGTAGCCGTACTCGTCGCGCAGCCCGCATAAAGGACCCGCTCATGAATCATGGCATCGTCGAAAAAAATATTGGCCTGATGATCGTATTGATCGTGGTGGCGATCAGCTTCGGCGGTCTGGTAGAAATCGTGCCGCTGCTGTTTCAAAAGCAAACCACGCAGCCCATTGCGGGGTTAAAACCGCTCGACGCATTACAACTCGAGGGGCGCGATATTTATATTCGCGAAGGCTGCCACGTCTGCCATACCCAGATGATCCGCACCCTGCGCGCCGAAGTCGAACGCTATGGTCCGTATTCGCAGGCCGGTGAATTCGTCTACGACCATCCGTTTCTGTGGGGATCGAAACGTACCGGTCCGGATCTGGCGCGCGTCGGCGGTCGCTACTCGGACGAATGGCAACGTGCGCATTTATACAATCCGCGCGATGTGGTGCCGGAATCGATCATGCCGTCCTATCCCTGGTTATTTGAAGACACGCTGGACGGCGTGCTGACCGGCAAAAAAATGTCGGTATTACGCGAGCTCGGCGTGCCGTATACCGACGCGGATATCGCCGCGGCTCAAAGCGCGGTTACCGGCCACAAGGAAGTCGATGCATTGATCGCGTATCTGCAGCAACTCGGTACGCTGCTGCCGCGCAAACAGTGAGGAACTGGCGATGACTCTGGAAATTTTACGCGGCTTAGGCACGGTGTTAGCGCTATGCGCTTTTATCGGCATCTGCCGGTGGGCATATAGCGCCAAGCGAAAACCCGATTTCGATGCGGCTGCCCAACTGCCGTTCGCCGACGACCAGGAACTACCATTTGCCGACGACGAGGAACAGCGGTCATGAGTTTTTTCTGGAGCGCCTGGATCATCGGTCTCACGCTGACCTGCACGACGATTATCTGCTGGCTATTATTCGCCAACCGCAAAACCAGCAGCGCTCCCGACACCACCACCGGCCATATCTACGACGGCATCGAGGAATACGATAATCCGCTGCCGGCGTGGTGGTTTTATCTATTTGTGATCACCATTCTATTTGCCGTGGGCTATTTGATCGCCTATCCCGGCCTCGGCGCCTTTCAAGGCTTGTTGCACTGGTCGCAGGAAAAACAACTGGCCACCGAAGTGGCGAGCGCCGATGCCGAATACGGCCCCCTGTTCGCCAGATACGCCGCACTGCCGATTGCGGAAATCAGCAAAGATCCGAAAGCTTTAAAAATGGGACAGCGTTTGTTCGCCAATAATTGCGCGCAATGTCACGGTGCCGACGCGCGCGGCAGTTTTGGTTTCCCGAATCTCGCCGACAATGATTGGCTATACGGCGGCAGCGCCGAGCAAATCGAAACCACCATCGGCCATGGCCGCAGCGGCGGCATGCCGCCATGGGAAGCGGCGCTCGGCAACGATGGCATTCAACAGGTAGTGGCATTTGTCACCACGCTCAGCGGCCGCCCGGCGGACGCAACGTTAGCTGCGGCCGGGCAGCAAAAATTCGCCCTGTATTGCGTCGCCTGCCACGGCGCCGACGGCAAGGGCAATCAGCAACTCGGCGCACCGAATCTCACCGATGACATTTGGCTGTACGGCGGCTCGCCGGTGATGTTGCAGCAGACCGTGCGCAATGGCCGCAGCGGACAGATGCCGGCCTGGATCGATCGCCTCGGCGCGGAGCGCGTGCATTTATTGGCGGCTTACGTATACAGCTTGTCGCACACAAACGCTCCAACACACACTCCAACGCAAACACAGGCGCCATGAACGAGTCGCGAATGATACCCGTCGAGCAAATCGCCCCGGCCGAAGTCGCCGAGCTCGATCTGTATCAAAAACGCGAAAAAATTTATACGCGCAATATCGAAGGATTTTTTCAGCGCCTTCGTCTGTATACCGGCTGGCCCCTGTTGCTTGGCTATTTTTTGCTGCCGTGGCTGAATTGGCGCGACCGACCGGCGGTATTGTTCGATCTGCCGGCGCGGCAATTCCATATTCTCGGCCTGACTTTTTGGCCACAGGACTTTCCGCTGCTGGCGTGGCTGTTGATTATCGCCGCGTTCGCATTGTTCGCGGTCACCGTCTGGGCCGGCCGCGTATGGTGTGGTTACACCTGCCCGCAAACGGTGTGGACGGCGATCTACATGTGGGCCGAACAAATCGCCGAGGGCAGCCGCAATCAACGCATAAAGCTCGATCAAGCCCGATGGAATCTTGCAAAATTCGCCCGCAAGAGTTTGAAACACGGCATGTGGCTCGGCTTCGCGCTGCTGACCGGCATTACCTTCGTCGGCTATTTTTCGCCGATTCGCGCGCTCGGTTTTAATTTGCTGACGCTGCAACTCGGCTTTTGGGAAGCAGCGTGGATTATTTTTTTTACCGGCGCCACCTATATCAATGCCGGTTGGTTGCGCGAACAGGTTTGTCTGTACATGTGTCCGTATGCGCGCTTCCAATCGGCGATGTTCGACCGCGATACATTGATCGTCTCGTACGATGCAAAGCGCGGCGAGCCGCGCGGCGCGCGCAAAAAAGGCAGCGATCCACGTGCGCAAAATCTCGGCGACTGCATCGATTGCCAACTATGCGTGCAAGTCTGTCCGACCGGTATCGATATTCGCAATGGCCTGCAATACCAATGCATCAATTGCGCGCTGTGCATCGATGGCTGCGACGCAGTGATGGACAAGATGGGTTATGCGCGCGGCCTGATTCGCTACACCACCGAAAATGCGCTGTCCGGACAACCGTATCGCTGGCTGCGACCGCGGCTGCTCGGCTACAGCGTAGCGCTGCTGATTATGATCGCGTTATTTGTTTTTAATTTATCGACGCGGGTGCCGCTGCACGTCGATGTGTTGCGCGAGCGCCAGCAATTATACCGCCAGACCAGCGACGGCCTGATCGAAAATACCTACACCTTAAAAATTATCAATATGGATACGGCGCCGCATGCCTATCGAATTCGCGCCAGTGGTTTGGCTGCTGCGATGTTAACCGGTCCTCGCGAAATAACCGTCGGCGGCAGCGAATTGCAAGAAGTGGCACTGCGCTTATCGATCGATCCGGGATTGCTGCAAAAGCCCCACACCGAGATCGAATTCGAGGTCGAAGCGATAGATCAGCCGCGCCTGCACACTAAAGCCGAAAGCCGTTTTATCGGCCCATTTACCGGTCCAGGGAGCCATTGATATGGACAACCGAGCCCCCGCCATCGAACCGTGGCACCGGCAATTCTGGCCGTGGTTTTTAATATTGCTGCCGAGCTGCGCGGTAGTCGCCAGTTTTATTTCGCTCGCCATCGCCATGCACCACAGCGATAGCCCGCTGCGCGATAACTACTCGAAACAAGGTTTCGCCATCGAGCCAATCGCCGGGGCCGATGCCGACGCCAGGCTGCGCAAACTGAGCGCAGCGCTGGTCATCGCCAGCGACGGAGCCATCGATCTGGTGCTGCGCGGCCAATTGACGCAACGATCGACAACGTTGACATTGGAATTCATTCATCCGCTCGATACCCAACACGATAAGACCATCGCATTGATCGTCGACAGCACTGGACACTATCGCGGGCAGCTGCCGCCGGCGCTCGACGGTCGCTGGTTAATCGAATTGCGCGAGCCCGGTCAGCACTGGCGCCTGCGCGGCTCGCTCGATCTGCAACCGCACCGTGAATTACAACTCGCGCTATGAATACGCAACCCGCCAGCGAACGTTCCGGCGCAGCAAACAGCGCGCTGCCTTGTTATCACTGCGGCCTGCCGGTTGCGGACGAAACGCATTACCGCATAGTGGTCGACAATGTAGCGCAACCACTCTGTTGCCCCGGCTGTCAGGCGGTGGCGGAGACGATTATCGGCAGCGGTCTCGGCAATTATTATCGCTATCGTGAAAATACCGGCGGGCGCCCGACCATCGCTACCGCCAATATCAATACAAAAGCCAATAGCAACGAATTCACGCATTTCGATCGGCTCGATTTCAGCGCGCGTTGGCTGCAACAATTGTCGGATGAGTTGGTGCAATGCGAGTTATCGATCGGCGGTATACATTGTGCCGCCTGCGTGTGGTTGCTCGAACGCCATCTTATGCAGCTACCCGGCGTAGTCGCCGTACAGATCGACTTCGATGCGCAGCGCGGCAGTATTCGCTGGCACAGCCCACAACAGCGACTCAGCGATATCTGCAACTGCATCGCCGCCATCGGTTATCAGCCGCAGCCTTACAGCAGCGCGCGCAGCGAACAACTACAACAGCGCGAGCAACGACAGGCTCTGCGTCGACTCGGCGTGGCCGGCATCGGCATGATGCAGGTCGGCATGCTGGCACTCGGCTTGTACGCGGGCGCACTCGATGGCATCGAACCGCTGTATCGCAATCTCTTGCGCTGGAGCAGTTTCATCGCCACGGTGCCGGTGTTGCTGTATGCGGGCCAGCCATTTTTAAGCGGCGCCTGGCGCGGTCTGCGCGCGCGCCAGCCCGGCATGGATGTGCCGGTGGCGGTGGCGCTATTGCTGGCATTCGCGGCCAGCAGCTGGGCGACATAGCAAAATAGCGGCGACGTGTATTTCGATTCGGTGACCATGTTTATTTTTTTGCTGTCCGGCAGCCGTTATCTGGAGATGCGCGCGCGCCACTATCGCAATAGTTTCAGCAGCGATTTTTTTAGCCTGTTGCCCAGCGTCGCGATCAAAGTGGCCGCCGATGGCACACAACAGTTGATTCCACTCGAACAATTACAATGCGGCGATATCGCATGGGTGCGCAGCGGCGAAGTATTGCCCGCCGACGGTTATCTGCTCGACGACCACTGCCGTATCAACGAAGCGGCGTTGACCGGCGAATACGTGCCGGTGCTAAAACGCAGCGGCGATTCGCTATTGGCCGGCAGCATCAACAGCGAACAGGCATTGACGATGCGGGTTAGCGCGGTCGGTGCGCAATTGCGCATCGCTGCCATCGATGCGGTCACACGCCAGGCACAGAATTGGAAGCCGCGTCTGGCGCAACTCGCCGATCGACTCGCCAGCGGCTTTGTGGTGGCGATTTTATTATTGGCCGCACTCACCTATGCAGGCTGGCACTGGCTCGATCCGCAACGCGCGTTTTGGATCGCGCTGTCGGTGCTGGTAGTCAGCTGTCCCTGCGCGTTGAGCCTGGCGACGCCGCTGGCGCTAACCAATGCCACCAATACGCTGCGGCGGCGCGGACTATTGGTGACGCGCGCCGATGCCTGGGAGCAATTGCCAACGATTACCGATGTGGTATTCGACAAGACCGGCACTCTCAGCGAAGGCTGCATCAGCATCGCCGCGATCGAACCGTGCGGCGCGCGCAGCGCCGCCATCTGCCGCGATTTAGCGGCAGCGTTAGAGATAGGCAGCAACCATCCGATCGCGGCGGCATTTGCTGCCGAGTACGTATTGGCCGCCGGCGAGCGCCGCCAATATGCCACCGGCAAAACCGGTGGCGGCGTCGAAGGCATTGTCGGCGGACGCCGCTACCGGCTCGGCGACGCTGCCTTTGCACTACAGCTAAGCGGACTAAACGAATCGCAGCTAAGCGACACTCAACTCATGAACCCCGAGCAACGCGCGGGACATTGGATTTTGCTCGCGGACCACAGGGGCCCGGTGTGTTGGTTTCGCCTGCAGGATCGCTTGCGCAGCGATGCCGCGAGCACGCTGGCGGCGCTGCGCGAGCGCGGCCTGCAATTGCATTTGCTGAGCGGCGACAGCTCCGGCAGCGCCGCCGAATTAGCCGCGCAACTCGGCATCGAGCACGCGCTCAGCGGCGCCACACCGGAGCAAAAATTGTTATACGTGCAGCAATTGCAACGCGCCGGCAAACGCGTGCTGATGGTCGGCGACGGCATCAACGATATTCCGGTGCTGGCCGCCGCCGATGTATCGATGGCCATGCACGCCGCCTCGCAATTAGCGAAGAGCAATGCCGATTGTTTGCTGCTGAGTGCGCGCCTGGATCGCATTTTGTTGCTGCTGGATGTCGGCACGCAAACGCGCCGGATCGTGCGCGAAAATTTAGCCTGGGCGCTGTTGTATAACGCCGTCGCGATACCGCTAGCGGCGCTGGGCTGGGTGGCACCGTGGCTCGCCGCCGCCGGCATGTCGCTGAGTTCATTATTGGTCACCGTCAACGCGTTGCGCTTGCAATACAACGGCAAGCCCCAGCCGCACTAGGAGTTGCACTATGTTAGGAGCCACATTATGGAAGCACTTTTCCTGCTGATTCCATTGGCGCTGATATTTTGCCTGATCGCCGTTAAGGCCTTTTTCTGGGCGGTCGGCAATCGTCAATTCGATAATCTCGATAGCGCCGCGCACAGTATTTTATTCGACGATGAAAATGCGCCGGGCAGCACTGCAAAATTGCCGCCCCCCGGCGATCGAGATGGCGATCGTCGTGGCGATTGAAACCTTATCGCTCGGCGCTGCGCTGTTAATGGGCGCGATGGGCAGTGCGCATTGTATCGGCATGTGCGGCGGAATCGGCGCCGCGCTCGGCGCTGCGGGCGCGCGCCATAACTACTGGCTGGCGCTTTGTTACAACCTTGGCCGCATCGGCTGCTACGCATTGCTCGGCGCGCTGGCCGGCGCCACAGTGTCATTATTTGGCGCCGCCTTGCACGGCGCAATTCCACAATTCGGCCTATGGCTGCGCGGCATAGCTGGAATGTTAGTAGTAGCGATGGGGCTGTACGTAAGCGGTTGGTGGATGGGCCTGCGGCATCTCGAAAAATTTGGCGGCGCGCTGTGGCGGCGCGTGCGGCCACTGGTCAACACACTACTACCACCGCGCCATCCCGGCGCCGCCTTACTGCTCGGCGCGGCGTGGGGATTATTGCCGTGCGGACTGGTGTATTCGAGCCTGAGCTGGGCCGCAACCGCGGCGGATCCACTGCGCAGCGCGGCATTGATGGCGGCGTTTGGAGCCGGCACGCTACCGGCATTAGTGCTGACCACAGTGGGCGGTCACAGCTTGCAGCGACACTTGCAACAACGATGGCTGCGCCGTAGCGCTGGCGTGTTGCTGATAACACTCGGCGTCGCCACTGCGGTTTTACCGTGGCTGCATGCTTTACCAGGGCTGCACAACAGCGATGCCACGCATCACCACCACGGTACTTAGCCACCCCGGCACCTAGCTTACCGACCAGGAGAATAAATCATGCTGACTGCAATCGCCTTATTGTTTCAACCGCATCGCGGCTGGCAGCGCATCGCCGCGCACGCGCCGGGTAACGTCGCGGCGGCGCTGTGGTATCCGATATTGTTCGCGCTGCTGCCGGCGCTCGCCTGGTACAGCGGCACCACGCGCGTCGGCTGGCGCATCGGCGGCGACGAAGTTGTGCGCCTCACCGCCGCCAGTGCGCTGCCCATCGTTGTATTATTTTATCTGGCGATGGTGGTCGCCGTGGCCGGTATCGGTTTTATGGTGCACTGGATGGCGCGCACCTACGGCGCCGCATCGACGCTGGCGAAAGGCATCGCAGTGGTAGGCTGCACCGCAACGCCGCTCTTCCTGGCCGGTGCGGTCGGGTTTTATCCGTGGATCATGCTC
>DATIED010000114.1:0-5641 GCA_035455965.1 Spongiibacteraceae bacterium | reverse complement strand
CAATGCCCGGTCCGCCGGACCCGGCTCGCGGAAATATTCGATATGTAAAAAATGCGTCTTCGCCATTTCGGCATATTCAGTCAACGGCGGCACGGCGGGATTGTGCGGCGCCGCCGGATTTTCCAGGCCGATTACCGCGATCACACGCTCGGGCGCGCGCATCGCCAAGTCGTAAATCGCGAACGCGCCAAAATCCAGACCGACGAAAACGGCGCGCTCCGCGCCGATGTGATCCAGTAGTGCCAGCAGATCGTCGACGATCGGCTCGACGCCGTAATCCTCGATATTCGGCGGCGCATCCGTCTGCCCCATGCCGCGCATATCCGGTGCGATAACCCGCCAACCCGCCTGCGCCAGCGCCGGGATCTGATGGCGCCAGCTAAACCAGAGGTGCGGAAAGCCGTGGCACAAAATAACCGGCACGCCCTCGCCCTGCTCCACGTAATGCATATTGATGCCGTTAATTCTGGCGTGGTGGTGCGACCATTCGATCATTGTCGGTACTCCTGGATTATTGCCAGCGCGCCTCGATCACTGCCAGTACTTTTTGATCATTGCCAGTACTGTTCGATCATTGCCGGTACGCAGCTATCTTTAGCGTTGCATCTTTCATCGTTGTACTTTTTATCATTGCATTATCATTGCGCCCGATCGAATCCGCGCCTGCCGCCGAACACATCGTAACGCAATTTAATGATCAGGATCGTGAGCGATAATATTTCCGTGATGCCATTCGAGACGATCAGAGCCCAATCGTTTTTAAGCAAGCCATACGCCAGCCATAACGCGACGCCGACCGTGAATACTATGTACATCGCCAGCGAGAGCGACTGCGTATTGCGGGTTTTGATCGCCATCCAGGCCTGCGGTAAAAACGCCATAGTCGTACATACGGCCGCCGCGCAGCCGACCCCACTTTGCATATCCATGGAATGCCCAAAAATAAATTATCGCAAATTAAACGCCGCGACCGGAAACGCGCCGCGTAAAGCGGCGCGCAAATATAGCAAATTATTGTTGCGGCAGTCCTTATTGGCGCTTTGATCCGCCCTGTGCCAAAGCCTCCACAAACGGGAAAAACTCGTGCATATCGGTGGGGCGGCCGAACAGATAGCCTTGGAATAGCGGGCAGCCATGCGTTTTTAGAAAAGCGAATTGCTCGTTGGTTTCGACGCCCTCGGCAACCGCCGTCAAACCCAAATGGCGCGCCATCGACAAAATTGTTTCGACGATGGCGGCGTCGTTCGGATCGGTGGTCACATCGGTGACAAAACTGCGATCGATTTTAAATTCCTGCAGTGGCAGCCGCTTTAAATACGCCAGCGACGAATAGCCCGTACCGAAATCGTCCAGCGACCAGCAGACGCCGAAGTCGCGTAGCGCTGTCATTTTGGCGATCGCTTCGTCGATGTCGCTGACTAAAATATTTTCGGTAATTTCCAACATCAATTGCCGCGGATCGGCACCGCTGGCGGCGATGACCGCCTGCACGCGCTCGACGAAATTGGCCTCGCGGAACTGGCGCGGACTGATGTTCACCGAGATGGAAAAATCGATTGCCTGCGCGCGCAAACGCACCAGCAGATCGGCGGCCTCGCGCAGTACCCATTCGCCGATCTGCACGATAAGACCGGACTCTTCCGCGATAGGAATAAACATCGCCGGCGACAGCAACCCCTGGCGGGGATGCTGCCAGCGCAACAGCGCTTCGGCGCCGCTCACGCGCCCCATCGCATCGACCTGCGGCTGTAAAAACAGCCGCAATTGCCCGCCGCCAAGCGCCAGTTGTAAATCGCGCTCCAGCGCCAGACGCTCCGACGCCAGCGCCTGCATGGCCGGCACAAAGAAACAAATACCGTCGCGACCATGCTCCTTGACGTGATACATCGCGGTGTCGGCCTGGCGCATTAAATCATCGGCGGACTCGCTCTCCCTGGGAAATAACGTCACGCCAATACTCGCGCTCACCTGGTGCTGAACCCCGGAAAAATAAAACGGCAGATGCAATGCATCGCGCAATTTTTCCGCCAGCGCCTGCGCATTGTAAGTCGCCTCCGCCTCGGTGCCGCCGATAGCCTCGAGCAATACGACAAATTCATCGCCACCGAGCCGCGCCACAGTGTCTTCCACGCGCAGCACAGCACTCAGACGCGGGCCGATCATTCGCAGCAGGTGATCGCCGGTCACATGATCGTGCGCATCGTTGATGCGCTTGAATTGATCCAAATCCAGAAACAGCAGCGCACCGAACTGCCGATCGCGACGCGTGCGCAGTAAGCTGTGCTGCAATCGATCCAAAAATAAACGCCGATTCGGCAGGCCGGTCAACGCATCGTAAAACGCCAATTGCTCGATTTCGCGTTCGGCCGCGCGGCGCAGCGTAATATCCTCGACGATCGACCAGATCAGTACGTCGTCATTTATTTTCAATGCCACGCCGTTCGCGGAGACCGGCACTTGCGTGCCGTCCTTGCGCATTAAATTCAGCTCGATCGGACCGAAGTCATCCTGCCGCATTATTTCCTGCACGGTGAGGGTGTAGGCGGCGCGCTGCTCCGGCGCGAATAACTGATCGAACGGCATCGTCATCAGTTCGGTGCGGCTATAACCGACCATCCGCTCGAAGGCGCGATTGCTTTCGGCATACAGACCGCCGCGTGAAATCAATGTCATACCGAGCGGCGACTGCTCAAACAAGGCGCGCATCACCGAGCCTCTATCGCGCAGCGCGCGCTCGGCGCGCTGGCGCTCGGTCATGTCGATCGCGACACCGAGAAAACCGGCAACCTCGCCCTGGCCTTCACCTTCGTTGTCACTATCGGCAGTCCTCTCGCCTTCAAAGACCGGTGTAATAATCAAGTTCACAGCGCGATGTGTGCCGTCCTTGCACACGTAAGTCCAGTTGTTGTCCTCTGGCCGCCAGCGTTGCAGTTGCTCGATCAAAGTACTGTCGGACTGCACACCGGAGCCATCGTTGCGGGCCTGCATTTCCTCCGGCAGATGAAATATCGTCGGCGGGCGACCCAGCACTTCAGCGGCGGTGTAGCCTAATAGACGCTCCGCACCACTGTTGAATAACGTGATTAAACCGGCGCGATCGGTGGCGATGATCGAGACGTGCGTCGCCGCGTTTAGAATCGCTGTTAATCGGCTGTTGCTATGCGCTAATGCCTCCTCCGTGCGCTTGAGATGGGTGATGTCCGTGTGGCTGCCGATCATTCGCAGCGGGCGCCGATCGGCGTCCCATTCGATGACCTTGCCGCGATCGGCCACCCATTTATAGGTTCCGTCCTTGCAGCGCAGTCGATGCTCGCTGCGATAGAGCGGTTCATCGCCGCGTAAATGTCGCTGTAGACATTCCCATTGCGCAGCATTGTCATCGGGATGCAACCAACCACGCACGCTATCGAGCACGTAAGCCTCGTCCGCCGCAAAGCCCATCGATGCCAGCCAACGCGGCGAATAGTCGACGCGGCCGCTGATCGCATTCCACTCCCAAAGCCCTTCGCCGACATCCTCCAGGGCGAATTGCCAGCGCTGCATCGTGGTGCGATGTTCGGTGACATCGGTGATCGAGCCCGCCATGCGAATAGCCGTGCCATCCGCAGCGCGCTCCGATTGACCGCGAATGCGCAGCCAAATGTAATTGCCGGCGGCGGTGCGACCTCTGCACTCGACATCGTAGGGTAATTGCTGGTGTAGATGCGCCTGCAAAGCCTGGAGAGTTTGCTCCTTATCTTCCGGATGC
Source organism: Spongiibacteraceae bacterium (assembly GCA_035455965.1). Taxonomy (GTDB): domain Bacteria; phylum Pseudomonadota; class Gammaproteobacteria; order Pseudomonadales; family CAMLJR01; genus CAMLJR01. The sequence goes on along the minus strand of DATIED010000114.1, from coordinate 1,893 downwards.
AAAAAGTCGACGAATTCGCTAAAGCGTAAACTCTTGGACGCCAGCGGCGCACCGAGGAGATCCAGCACACGCGGCGAAAAATACACACTGTCGGTGACGATATTCCAATCCCAGACACCGTCGTTGCTGCCTGCCAATACGAGCTGATAGCGCTCTTCGCTCACGCGAATCTCCTCGTCGGCGGCGGCGATGGTGGCCAGCAATCGGCGCGTGCGCCAAATTGCCGCCCATAACAGTAATGCGGCTAAAACAATGATGCTGATGAATATGATGCGCGCCGCCTGCTGCGACAAATCGCCCATAGCATTCGAAAATTCGATTTCATGATGCACGACGTTATTATTGATGACTTCAATTTGCAGCAATAGCGGACTCAAAATCGCCGGTGCGGTCCTGCCGGCACCGATATTGTCGCGCAATTGGTCGGCGACGCGCAGCAGCTGCTCGATCTCCCGGTCGCCCTGCTCCCAAGCAACGATCGCACGACCGACACTCGGCCAATGACGAAAGCGCACAAACAACTGCATCATGTCGTCGATATCGCTAGCCTGAGTGTGGCCAGCCAAACCGGCGCGCGCCTCGGCATAGTCCGGCTGTAACCGATCCAATGCCAGGCGCGCCCGACGGTCGCCCAGCGGTATCGCTATCGCTTGCAAAAACTTCCGATAATCGTCTTCGGCCTGAGTCTCGGCGTAACGATGCAGGAAAAAACTGGCGTCTTTTTGCCCTTTCGACCAAAGGCTTTCGCCATGCACGTAAGCGCGGGTGGCATTGATAATACTCAAGCCGCATAGCGCCAATAGCACCGATAAGACTACGGTAATAACAAAGGGCAAAATCAGTGGCAGTAGCCAACGCTGCTTGGGAGATCTCTCTATAGCCGGTGAAAGTTTGCTCAATAGATTCTCTCCATGCGCAATAACCGACCGCATCGGGGGCGCCCCGTGGACGCCTAACTATGTCAACTACAGTCCTGGCTAAATACCCGCAGGCAACTCAAATATTCAAACAGGCTCAAGGATAACCACCGGTATTTCGCGCTCGGTTTTTGCTTGATATTTATCGTAGGGTGCGTAGATCGCCACCATTTTTTTCCACAGCGCAGCGCGCTCGGCAGGATTTGCGGTGCGCGCCTTCGCTTGGAATTTGTCGGCCTTTACCTGCACGTGCACATTTGGATTAGCCTGCAAATTAAGGTACCAGGAGGGATGTGCCGGAGCACCACCCTTCGATGCGATCACCGCATAACCGGTATCCGATTTACAGAAAATCAATGGCATGGTCAGCGGCTCGCCGGATTTACGACCGGTCGTAGTCAACAACAGGGTAGCGATCATACCCTCGCCGCCACCCAACGAAGCATCCCACAAATAACCGTCGGCACCGTCGGATGCGATATAGCGTTTGAGATGATCCTTAACCCAATCCGGCAGCGCCGGTGAAATTCGTTGCTCAGCCATAACAAAACCCTCAAATTAACTCATTCACTCGGCTATCGCCGCATGCTTTTTTCTAAAACCTAAAACCTTACAATTAGTGCTATGCCCGGCGACCGATACTCTTTTCAAAACTTCTTGGTATGGATCGGTATCGGTGGCGCTTTCACGTTAGCTTCTTTCGATGTTATCGCTCTCTGCTAGCACTCGCGCTAAACCAGCGTGCTTCCAGTGTTTTGAAAAGAGCATTCGGTCACCGGCCGGTCAAGTCTGCTGCCATCGAATTTTCTAACTACTAACTACTAACTACTAACTACTAACTACTAACTACTAACTACTAACTACTAACTACTAACTACTAACTACTAACTACTAACTACTAACTACTAACTACTAACTACTAACAACCAAGCCTAACTCTCCAATTTGGCTTCCAGCGTAATCTTCGCATTCAATA
>DATIED010000113.1:0-4476 GCA_035455965.1 Spongiibacteraceae bacterium | reverse complement strand
CGCCAGCCATTCCCTCGAGCTGGCGAACTCGCTCTTGCTGTAATTCAAGTAGATCAAACGCTTCGGATCGAAGCTGTAATACTGCGTCGCAGCGCCGCTCGTTAATTTAATCGGCATAAAGCCTAGTTTTTCCTGATAGCCCGGCACCGGCCGATTCGCACCGAGCTTTTCCAATAGATCGTGCGACAAACGTTTTAATCCCAGCGTTACCGGCGAGGATTGCATGGCTTCGCTAAAGTGCGCTCCGATACGCTCGCCGAGCGTAGGTGGCTTCGCTTCGCTCAGGACCACATCCTCTTTAAAATCGTTGCCTTCGTAAATCATGAATAGCGCGATTTTCGGTTTCAACTGCAGGCCGAATTGCGAAAAATTACTGAGATAAGTGGGCGGGCCGCTGCCGCCGACACCCAGGTTGTAAATATTGCGACCGGAGTTTTTTGCGAGCAGCGCGGTCCAGCACTGGTCATCGGAGACATTGGAGCCGGCCACAAATGAATCGCCGACCGCGAGAATATCGTACTGCGCTGCCGTGCCGATATTGCGAAAGCCGTTGTGATCGGAGGTCAGATGCACAGTGACGGGCTCAAAGCCCGGCGGCGCATCGGGATAGGAACGCGCCTGTTCGGGTACATCGACATAGGTGAGATCGTACACTTGATCGGGCGGGCGATGCCGCACCACGCCGGCCAATGGCGATGCCTGCGTGTCTGGGGCGGCTTCGACATACAGTGCGGCGCGGTGAAAGAAATGCGCGCCGTAGGTGATCGCAAAAATAGCGACCAGCGTACTGACGATGCCGATAAGACAATTGCCGAGTTGTGGCAGGAGCGGTGCGCGCGTCGCGAACGCGGCGGCGAGCGCCCACAACACCGGCGTTAAAATAAGCAGCACGCCGAAATGGCCCTGCGAGTAGCGGCCGAATAATACCGGCCGCTGCCGCGCGATTAATTCGATCACATCGCTGTGGTGCATCCAGATAGCGATGCTGGCGATCAGTAATAGCAGTGCGCACAGGCGGCGCAGCGGTAGCGCAATCGAGTCCATCCCATCATCCGAAGTGGGTCGCCATTAAAAAGTGACGCTGCAGTGTCGGCGACGAAAAGTGTTATGAATTGCTCGGGCGAAAATATTGCGACGAGCGTGTTGCGATTAAAATTATGTACGGAATAATAAACAGCATGGCCTTGGTTTGCCAACTCGATTTTGCCTTTCCCCCACGCCGGTTACGCTGCCCAAGAGAATACGATATCGGTATTATGAGCGATCGGCCGCGCCGAACTCGCTAATTTTATTCTGGAGCCCAGTATGCCGATTCATGCCCACACCGAAAAACATTTTACGGCGGGCGATGCGGTGCGCGACGTAGTGATCGGCATGGCCGACGGCCTGACCGTGCCATTTGCGCTGGCGGCTGGCTTGACCGGTGCCATCGCGCAAACGGAGTTGATCATCACCGCCGGTTTGGCCGAGATCGCCGCCGGCTCGATCGCGATGGGACTGGGCGGTTTTCTCGCCGCGCGTAGCGACGCCGAACACTATCGCAGCGAGCGCCGCCGCGAGGAGTACGAAGTGAAAGTTATTCCCGAGGAAGAAGCGCTGGAGGTGCAGGAAATTTTTGCCGCCTACGGTCTTAACGCGATCGAGAGCGCCAGCGTTATCGAATCGCTGCGCCGACGCCCGCAGGATTGGGTGAGATTCATGATGCGTTTCGAACTGGGCCTGGAGCCGCCGCAACCGGGCCGCGCCTGGAAAAGCGCACTGACTATCGCCGGCGCGTATATCGTCGGCGGTCTGGTGCCGCTCAGTGCCTATTGGGTAGTCGACGATGTGAGTGCGGCGTTGCGCTGGTCGGCATGCACAACATTGTTGGCGCTGGCGATTTTCGGCGGCGTGAAAGGGCGCTTTACCGGCGTGCCGTTTGTGCGCAGCGCGCTGCAGACGACAGTGGTCGGCGGGCTCGCGGCGGTCGCCGCGTTTGCCATCGCGCGTGCGATCGCCTGATGAACAAATCGTTGCCGCAGAGCGAATACGATCGGCTGATCGCCGCGTTGTATCGCGGGCCGCTCGAAACGATTCCGTGGCAGACGTTTCTGCCGCTGTGCCGCGCGCTGTTCGATGCCAAAGTGATTTCGTTGACATTGCGCCCGCCCGCCGAGGGCGATCGCGGCGTTATTCTCAATCAACTGCGCCCCGAGCACGGTGCCGATGCCAGCGTCTCCGTGCAACTCGCCGATCCGAACGATTGGCAGGCACTGGCCTATCGCGAACAATTTTTTTCGCTCGACCCGTTCGTCAATCTGCCGCCCGGCAAAGTCGTGACGTTGCAGGAACTGGTGCCGGACAGCGAGTTGCGCGTCAGCGAATTTTATCGTCACTACCTCGAGCCGGCCGGCGTGCTGCATATTCTGGGTGCGGATATCGGCGCACCGACGGCGTTTCAGGCACGTCTGCGCTTTATTCGCGGCCCCAGCGAAGCGCCGTTCAGCGAGCGCGACAAAGCGCTGTGTGCGCTGATCGTGCCGCATCTCGAATGCGCCATCGACATCCATGCGCGCCTGTCGCGCATGACCTCCGAGCGCGATTTATTTGCCGGCGCGGTCGAACAATTGGCGGTGGGCGCGATTCTGCTCGACGAACACGGCCTGTTTCTGAAAGCGAATTTGTTGGCCAGCCAGATTCTCGACGAGCAGGACGGGCTACAGGTGCGCCAGCGGCAACTGGAACTATTCGATGCGCGCGTCGGTCGCGAATTAAAGGCGATCATCCAGCGCGTATTGGAAAACAGCCGCAACAACGAGCCGGCGGTGGTGCAGGCGTTGCGCGTGCAGCGGCCGTCGGGACGTCCCGATCTGGGTTTACTGGTGCGCCTGGTACCGCAATACGCCTGGTCGGAAGGGCAGCACGCGCCTGCAGTCGCGGTATTTATCAGCGATCCCGCGCAACGCGGCGAAGCCAGCGAACAAACGCTGACCCAGCTATTCGGCCTGACTAAAGCAGAGGCGGCGCTCGCCACCCAACTCAGCCACGGCCTGCAACTGCAGGATGCCGCCGCTGCGCTGCATATCAGCACCCACACCGCGCGCACGCAGTTGAAAGCTATCTTTGCCAAGACCGGTGTCTCGCGTCAGGCCGAATTGATCCGCTTGTTGGTCAAAAGCGTGGCGGCGTTGGGCTGAGGTACCGGCTTCAAGCATCTACATAGAAGGGGCCGTTTGAAAACACAGATCGAGAACGGCAGTCTGGAGCATCGGGCTTGGAAGCACTAAATTAAGGATGCCGAGCTGAGCGAATAAGCGGCGGAATGCGCAAAACTTGGACTAAAAGATACAGGTTTTCTAAAACAACTTGCATTTTGCCGCCGTTTCTTTTTAAATCGCGGACCTTCGCAACCGCTCTTGGCTGCGAACCTGCCCGGCAACATAGCGGCAACCCGGTATCCCGGTATATAGGACCGTAGCTCAGTTGGTTAGAGCGCCACCTTGACATGGTGGAGGTCAGCGGTTCGACCCCGCTCGGTCCTACCAATTTCCACCTGAAATCAAAAATCTGCTGACGCGATGCAAAGTGATTTTGTGTCGGTGTCGAGTAAAAAACTGCGCAACAAAATAATCAATTCTCGCTGTTCCTCCTTTCGCTGAAGTCACTAGCGGTCGGTTACATTTGAACGACTTTGCACTAAGCAAATGACCGCTATCGAGAATTGTGCTCCTGACTAAACCGCGCCAATTCAGCAGACGGATACCGTCTTACTATTACTGCCTCATTTACCTCCGTTTATGTTGGTCGCCGAGCCCCCACTCCGTTAGACTTGTGACGATTTAAGACGACTTTGAGGCTTTAATCTGAGCACCAATGCCATGAACGCTGAACCGTGGGTCACCGCAAGCGAAGTCGCCCAGCATCTGGGCGTCGTGAAAGACACTGTCTACCGCTGGCGGGAGCGCAAGGGCCTGCCCGCGCACAAGATCGGGCGGCTGTGGAAATTTCAGTTGTCCGAAGTCGATGAATGGGTGCGCGCGGGCGGTGCTGACGAAGAGCTCGCAATCAATGGACTAGAAAAATGAAGGGAGACTGCTCAGTAGTATACGTTATCGCCTTCCCTGATTTGACTCAAAGCCGGCTCTTTCCGCCAAGCGCAAGCCGAGGCAATTCATTGGGCAAATTTGGACTGGATTTATGACGACATCAGAACAACAAATCGAACAAGAACTGATCGAAAAACTGGGTGACCTCAAATATAGCTATCGCCCCGACATCCGCGACCGCGAAGCGCTGGAGCAAAACTTCCGCGCCAAGTTTGAAGCGCTAAACAAAGTCACGCTCACCGACGCCGAGTTCGCCCGCCTGCGCGACGAAATCGTCACCGCCGATGTCTTCACCGCGTCCAAAACCCTGCGCCAGCGCAACACCTTTGCGCGCGAAGACGGCACGCCGCTGCAATACACGCTAGTGAATATCAAAGACTGGTGCAAAAAC
>DATIED010000112.1:0-4730 GCA_035455965.1 Spongiibacteraceae bacterium | reverse complement strand
ATCCACGATGGCTTGATCGGTTAAAATCGATTTATCTTTTTTACCAAGATGTTTCGCCAGGAAAACCACGGCATCGAGCACTCTACCGATCTGCTTGCCGTAACCTGCGACATTTTCGACGATATCCTGCTCGGTCTGCGCATCCGACGATGCTCCGTAACGAATGTTGACCAAACCGTACTGCCCGGAAGAGGTTGTCCAGTAGTTAAAGAATGGACCTAAAATATCGGTTGGTGATGAAGAGGGGAACGAAGAATAGGCAACCTTTGTATCCGGCATTTTGTAGCCTCCCGCAATGACGATGAAACATCCTGGCCAGATAAGTTTATGCTGGCAACGCTAATATACTGCGCCGTCAGATCGTCGCCAATACACAATTTATGGGTTTGGCTCTGTCACATTAATTGAAATAAAACTTCAAAGGAGGCTGACCTTTTCGACCTGTTTCCGCCAGTTCAACATCGGCAACGCTAATTCCGAGCAGCGCGCCTATTTCTGCCGCAACTTTTTCAGACCAGTCCTCTCCCGCCGCAGAGCGAGACTCCTTAAATAACCAATATTTTTTATCGATCAATACCCACTGTTTCAGTTTACTACCCATCCACTCAGGGCTAACTTGCGCGCTAGCATTGATGCGTACAATTATCTCTAGGCATTAAAGTTGTATCCAATTCGTAAGCTAAGTACTAGCCACTACTATGGTAGGAATTTGCTTCAAAAAAATAAAGTTGTATCGACTCGCGCCGCAACAGCACGGACGCTATCGGCGCGAAATTAATTGATGGCAAATGGCAGTTCACGAGATTTTTACTGAATCAGAATACTTCGAAACAGTCTTCAGGCGAGACTCACCTTTTGCCACGGACGCTGTCGTATCCATTTTGTCGCGATCCATTTCTCGCCGCGCGTGACCGGCGCACCGCCGTGTAACGTCAAGCGGTCGAGTTTTTCCGAAGCGTCGCAATACGAGAAATATACCGCGCCGCCCTTACGCGGCTTCACGGCGAATTCGATTTCAGGAAAAATCGTTTCGCCGCCACTTTCGACATCGTTCAAATACATGATGAGCGTTGCCACACGATGCCCGGCTTTTTGCAAATGCGCAGCACTGCTAGTATATTCGGGGCAAAAGAAATCGTAGTGCGGGAGGTATTGTGCGCCCGTCGTGTAACGCAAAATGTGCAGCACCTCGCCGTGTTCGAGCGGTAAATTCATCAGCGCGGCCAATCGTGTTTCAATGGTGTGAACGAGCGCATTTTCGCTGCGATCAAAAGACGCTCCTTCACTGGTACGGCTGCTGCTGACGCTAAATCCGGTAAGCTTGACGGGATCTATCGTGGTGGAGCGCTCCAATCTCGGCTGCGACAAAGCGATCAGCAATTCGCACTCTTCATCGCTCAAAAGATTTTCGAAAACGACGATTTCCGGTTCGCGGACGCGATCAACAATACGCACCTGACGGCCATTGATCACAATCACATTGGCGCCGGCAAAACGACTCGCCGCGTACTGGTAACCGGTGTAATGCGATTCATAGCCGAGCGGAATCGGACTTTTGTAAATGCGCGGCGGCGGCAGATTGCGTACGCTTGCGTGCGCTGGCGCTCCCAGATCAATCGCGATATTCGCCGCTACATTCTCGATAGGCTCGTGCCTATTTTTTTCATTCAGCGTCGGCTGCGTTTCGTTGAGTCGAGAGAAATCCTGCAGCGCAGCATCGCGTTTGGATTGCGCTTCCGGATAGTCCGCTTTGAGTGCCAGCGCTTTGTTGTAGCTGACCACCGCTTCGCGCAGCCGGTCGAGTCCCTGTAGGACCTCACCGCGGTGAAAATATGCTTCCGGGTGGTATGGGCTGAGCGATAGCACTTTATCGTAACTGATTAAAGCCTCTTGCAATCGCCCGACTGCCTGCAACGCATTACCTCGAAGGTAGTGCGCTTCAACGTACTCGGATTGAAGCGCAATTGCCTTGTCACAATTGATCAACGCTTCGTCCCACTTTTTCAGCGATAGCGAGATCGCGCCGCTTCTTTCGTAGGCCAAGCCAAAATCCGATTTCAGATGGGCCGCTTGCCGGTAGCTCGACAAGGCTGTCTCTAACTTGCCCTGCGCTTGCAATATAATTCCGATCGCGCAATGCGCCTCGGCGGATGCAGGCTTGAGCGCTATCACGCGCTGAAAACTAGCGAGCGCCGCACCCAATTCATCTTGCACGCCGACGACGCTCGCGAGGCTGCAGTGCGCAAGAAAATACCCGGGCTGAATGGCCAGCGCTCTAATGAAGCACTCAACAGTCTTCGGAAAATCCCCTTCTTTGTTGGCCGTCATACCCAGTAGATGCCATGCCTCAGCATCGTTGGGCTCGCTCCGCAAAAGCTCGTCGATAAGTTGTGCAGCGAAAGCTAAACGGCCGTCGTCATAGGCAATACGCGCGAGAAAATACAGTGCGCCAGGATGACTCGGGTCGATCGCAAGGGCTTGGCGGTAGCAGGCTTCGGCTTCTTGCAGCCGCCATTCTTTATGATGCTCTTCGCCGAGATCGACCAGAGCGTCGGGAGTCGGAGTATCCACGGTATCAGACATCACATAAGCCCATTTTTCAGTATTATTTTTGCAAATGCTATATCAATTTCGAGGTTGTGCCCAGTCGGTTTAAACTGTATGAAGGAAAATCAACTCATGTGTTTTAATCTTTACAAATCTGGAGCTAGTTCAAGCCTTCAACTCTTCACCGAGGGGAAGATGTGCCAAGACCGTTGCTTTTAGCTGTTCAGTGAAGTTGTAAATATCATCTATCGACTCAAGTGAAACACGCTCTTCATCTTTATTAGCATTGAATAAACCAAGCGCGAGTTTCCCAGTGTTGTTGAATCGCAGCCGGCAAATTGGTTTACGATTATTGTCATCGAGCAAAATTGCGCAGTAGCTTTGAGCGTCACGCATAAAAATACGCTTTGGCGATATTACTTCGCGCAGTATTGCCCGCACTATATGAAAACCTTCAATTTCTTCCGGCGAGGTAATAATCTGTACTTCGCTCGGATTTTCAGAGGCCGGGGCCGGTACGATCGGCTCAGTTTTCAAAACTGGCTCTTGAGTCATCGCACCTTTAAGGCGGTCGTTTATACGCTCGCCGAGTAGCTGCTCGAAGGCAAGCTTGGTGATAAGGGTAAACTGATCTTTGATTGCCGGAGTAAAGCGTTTACTGCCTATTAAATCGCTGGAAACAAGGCGGACAAATTCTTCCGGTGGGTTTGTTACCCATTCAGCCAATCGATTTTGAATGGCGCGCGTATATTTTAGATCGTTGGCAGTCGTTAAGATGGTGTCAATGTCGAAAGCGGACTTGGCGAATTTCTTTAATTCGCCGACGTCGCGATCTTTGAAATCGAGAATGTTGAATTCAAAGAACGGTTTCTCGTCCATTTTGTTCGGTTGCTCAAGATCGGTGAAGAACCGATACATGAGACCATTCGTGAGAATACCGAATCGAGCGGAAGTGACGTGAAAATATCGAAACAACTGGCCGGCATGATTAATATTTAGATCGCCACCGGCTTTCTTGCATTCAAACAGGATGATTGGTTTGCCGTCCCGTAGGATCGCATAATCGACTTTTTCACCCTTCTTTGTTCCGACATCGGAAATCAATTCCGGCGTCACTTCGAGCGGATCGAAAACGTTGTAGCCCAACGCTTGAATAAAAGGCATGACCATAGCGTTCTTGGTCGCCTCTTCGGTTTGTATCATGTCTTTGGTGGTAGATATACGGGTGGAAAGCACTCTTAGCTGATCGACGAAATCCATTCTATTTCTCGCTATAGGTTTTAATTCTTTTAATTTTTAGGAGCCAACGTTTATGCGGACACCTTAGTATTTGGTATTAGCTCATAGCTCTTTGATCAAACTCCAATACTTTTATAGTCTTACAATTTTATAGTTATGGATAAGTGTATCGTAGGGGATTAAGGCAAATTGCTCAAATCGCGACTGCCATGCACAACCATCACAATTTCTATAGCATCGGAACCCAACCGGTAAATAATGCGGTAGCCCTGATAAATGACTTCACGAATATTCGAGTTATTAGCTTCCGGCATTGCTCTGCCGCTTTGAGGAAACTGCTGTAGATGGCGGGTTGCAGATAACAAACGTTCGATAAATGGTTGGGCGTACGCAGGGCTATCTTGTGCGATATAGTCGCGGATATGCTCCACATCCTGTAGCGCGCGCCGCGACCAAATAACGTTCACGATAGGCTTTTACCTAACAGTCTTTGTTCTACTTGTTCTTGTGTATAGGTTCGGCCCTCGTCCAGATCGCGCAAACCTTCTTCGAGCTTTTGCCGAACGTATAATGCATGCATGGCATCGTCGAACGTGGCCTGCTCGGGCAGGTGTTCGGCGATGTCGTGTACGATCTGTTTCAGCGTTTGCATAGGTTAGGCTCCAAAGACGGTAGATTACTCCACCGTCACGCTCTTCGCCAAATTCCTCGGCTGATCCACATCGGTGCCTTTCAATACCGCAACGTGATACGACAGTAATTGCAGCGGGATGGTGTAGATCATCGGTGCGATTACGTCGGGTGCGTGCGGTACGTTGATGACTCTTACACCGGGTTCGTTTTTGAAGCCTGCTGCACGATCGGCGAATACGAATAGCTGGCCGCCGCGCGCCTGTACTTCCTGCAGGTTAGATTTGAGTTTTTCCAGCAGTTCGTTGTTCGGT
>DATIED010000111.1:0-2517 GCA_035455965.1 Spongiibacteraceae bacterium | reverse complement strand
CTGTTCAAGGAGTTCGAGGATGCGAAACGCGCCGAGCAAAAAACGCGCATCGTAAAGCAGATTTGCATGGAATTAACCGCCCATGCGCTACTGGAAGAAAAGGACTTTTATCCGGCTGCACGTCAAGCTCTACAACAGGATGACGAGGATTTGGTCGACGAAGCGAATGTCGAACACGCGTCGCTTAAATGGCTGGTTGGACAGTTGGAAGCTGCCACCCCTGAAGCTGATCTATATACAGCCAAGGTCACGGTGCTGAAGGAATACGTGCAACATCACGTCAGGGAGGAGGAGAAAGAGATGTTTCCGAAGCTGAAAAAGACTGAACTGGATCTCAAGGCATTAGGCGAAAAAATGGCAGTCACTAAACAACAGATACTGAAAGAAATGCGGGCACATTAAGTGAATAGGGGCGAAAAATACACCCTCTCATTCCGCTCTGGCACAAAGCCCGTGACCTTAGTTTTTTAAAAAACCAATCCAGCCAGCGATTGCTGGAGCTGTTGAATCGATAGCTCCAGCTTTCTCTCGCAATTAATTTCGCTACGTGCCACTAGTTCTTTAATCGGTAACCCGTCTTAAATATCCAACCGATCAAAGCCAGGCATAACAGCATAAAAACCAAAGTCATGCCGATGCTTACCGCGACGTTAACGTCGGCGACGCCGTAAAAGCTCCAGCGAAAACCGCTAATTAAATACACCACCGGATTGAGTAACGTGATTTTCTGCCAGATCGGCGGCAGCATGCTGATCGAATAGAAGCTGCCGCCGAGAAATGTCAGCGGCGTGACGATCAACATCGGCACGATCTGCAATTTCTCGAAACCGTCTGCCCATACGCCGATGATAAAGCCGAATAAGCTGAAGGTAATGGATGTCAGAATCAGAAAGGTGATCATCCATAACGGATGCACGATATCGAACGGTACGAACAGGCGCGCCGTCGCAAGAATAATCGTACCGAGAATAACCGACTTGGTCGCGGCGGCACCGACGTAACCGAGCAATATCTCCACGTACGAAATCGGCGCCGATAACACTTCGTAGATCGTGCCGGAATACTTTGGCATAAAGATTCCGAACGAGGCATTCGAAATACTTTCCGTCAGCAATGCCAGCATAATCAGGCCCGGCACGATAAACGCACCGTAGCTGACTCCATTGATCGATACCATATGCGCACCGATCGCCGAACCGAACACGACAAAATAGAGCGAGGTCGAAATAACCGGCGAGGCGATACTTTGCATCAATGTGCGCCAGGTGCGCGCCAGCTCGAATTTATAGATCGCGCGAATCGCGTACATATTCATGGATGATCACTACCTTTTGTTAATGGTCACTGACCAGACTGACAAAAATATCCTCGAGCGAACTCTGCGAGGAGTGCAAATCTTTGAAATCGATACCATGCTCGCCGAGCTGACGCAATAAATCGGCGATGCCGGTCTGTTCGTGCTGCGCGTCGAAGGTATACACCAGCGCAGTGCCTTCCTGCGATAGTTCGAGCCGATACGCGCCGAGTGCCGGCGGAATCTGCGCCAACGGCTTTTGCAGATAGAGCGTCAACTGTTTCTTGCCGAGTTTGTGCATCAGCGCGGTCTTATCCTCGACCAGAATCAACTGCCCCTTGCTGATCACGCCGATGCGATCGGCCATCTCCTCGGCCTCTTCGATATAGTGCGTGGTTAAAATAATCGTCACGCCACCCTTGCGTAACTCGCGCACCATCTGCCACATGTCGCGACGCAACTCGACGTCGACGCCGGCGGTGGGCTCGTCGAGAAATAAAATCTGCGGCTCGTGCGACAACGCCTTGGCGATCATCACGCGCCGCTTCATGCCGCCCGATAGGGCCATGATGCGCGAATCGCGCTTATCCCACAGCGACAGATCGCGCAGCACTTTTTCGATGTACGCGGGATTCGGCGGCTTGCCGAACAACCCGCGGCTGAAGCTGACCGTATTCCACACGCTTTCGAAGCCATCGGTGGTCAGTTCCTGCGGCACCAGGCCGATCTTTTGCCGCGCCGCGCGAAAATCGCTGATGATATTGTGACCATCGGCAATCACCGTGCCGGTGGTCGGATTGACGATGCCGCAGACAATACCGATCAACGTGGTTTTACCGGCGCCGTTCGGGCCGAGCAGCGCAAAAATTTCGCCGCGACGAATGTCGAGATCGATATTTTTAAGCGCTTGAAAGCCGGTGGCGTAGGTTTTGGTGAGATTTTTGATTGAAATGATCGACGACACGCGATCGGCACTCCTCAATCTATGTATGCGTAAACGGGATGAGTGGAGAAAGCTAATTGTAATACTGTTTTACCGCGAGCGGCGTATCAATTATGCACCGCCTCGACTGTAGGTCGGACTTCAGTCCGACATTCTTTGCGCCGACCATTGTGTCGGACTAAACCGACTAGTCGTATTGAAATAGCTCAAATCGACAACTGGTCGAGCACTCTTTGTTAATTATTTTTTATCGTGACGACGATTGGTTCAGGTTTCGCCT
>DATIED010000110.1:0-9429 GCA_035455965.1 Spongiibacteraceae bacterium | reverse complement strand
TAAATTTTATTAATGCGAGCGAGCTGACGCGCGGATTGATGGGCAGTAGCGCGGCAGCTAATTTATTTCTATTGGGATTCAGCTACCAAAAAAATTTATTGCCGGTAAGCGCTGCTGCATTATTGAGAGCAATCGAATTGAACAAGGTTGAGGTAGCAGCCAATATCGAAGCGTTCAAATGGGGGCGTCATGCTGCCGCGAATTTTGAATCGGTACGTAAATTGGCCGGTATTGCTGCGCAGCCATGGCAACCGCTGCACGATCTCGATGCCATTATCGACGATCGTTGCGCCCGGTTGGTGGCCTATCAGGATGAGGATTACGCGCGGCGGTACCGGGAGCTGGTCGAACATGTACGGCGCAGCGAGCAGGCGATAATTGCGCCAGCGCAGGAGCTGCGGTTGACGAAAACCGTAGCGCGTAATTTGTACAAATTGATGGCGTATAAAGACGAATACGAAGTGGCGCGTTTATACAGCGACGGCAAATTTAAAGCGCAGTTGCAGGAGAATTTTACGGGCAATTTCACATTGCAGTTTCATTTGGCGCCACCGGCATTTTCGAAAAAAGCCAATTCAGCAGCGGATGGTACCAGCGGCCGCCCGCCGAAATACGCAATGCCCGGTTGGTTTTTAACGGTGTTCGGTCAACTCGCGAAACTAAAATTTTTGCGCGGCACGGCACTCGATCCGTTTGGTTATGGCCGCGAGCGTCGCACCGAGCGCGAATTGATCCCGCGCTACACCACCACCTTGCAACGGTTATTGGAGGGATTGAATGCGCAGAATATCGAATTGGCGATAGAGATCGCCGCGCTGCCGCAAACAATTCGTGGCTTCGGATGGGTAAAAGCGGCCAGCATCGAGCGGGCGACCGCGCGTCAACAGAGCTTGCTCGAGCGCTTTGATGCAATCTCAACAGCGGATGCCGCTCGAATATTTTATCGGGCGGCATGAAGCGCGAGCTTTCGCCCCCGATCAAAGAGGACCGGGCTTGAATAGGTGCGATAGCATGCTTGTGCGGCGCGCAGGCGGTGTCGTTATTTGTCATGCTAAGTGTCCGAACTAGTCTGGACCCTGCCGATGCTCCGTTCCCCTGCCAAGTGGCCGCGCGACATTAGGCTCAATCATTGGTATGTAGTGTGGCCCCGGACTAAATTGGAATAGTAGCTTGGGTTCGAGTAAGATCGACCCCGCAATGAATTCTAATAAAGCACTGCTGTCCATTAACAATCATAAAACTCCATCCTACGGTTATTAAAAGATGTCTATTTCAATTACCTCCTTGCTGTCGTCCTTTTGGTTTGCAGCTGCGCGCGGGGGGCGAGCCAAGCGCTGCGCCGCCGCCATTCAGTCGATTTTAGTTCTTTTGCTGTCCGTAACTCTCGGTGCCTGTGGTGGTGGTAGTGGTGGTAGCAGTGACAATGCGCCAACTGCCCAGCCTTTCAACTTCGCGCAAGCGGGCCCCATCGCGTTATATAGGGGCGAAACGTTCACTAATACAGCCAGTGGCCCCGGCGCCGATGGGGTTTCTTATGTATCCACCAATACCGATATCGCCGTGGTCGATGGCGCCACTGGCACGGTTACCGTGGTCAATGACGGCAGTGTGGTCATCGTCGCCAACAAGCTGGTGAATGTACCGAACTCCACCGCACAACTGGTCGCTGGCCAGGCGTCGTACACGATCAACTCGTCCGCGGCCCCTCTTGCCTTCGAGCAAGCTGGCCCCATTTCGCTCAATGCCGGGGAAAATATTACCAATACAGCAAGTGGCCCGGGCCCGGGTGTGACTCATTACGAATCCAGTGATACCCGTATTGCTGTCGTCGATGGCGACACCGGCGTGGTTACCGCCACCGGTCCCGGAAACGTAACCATTACGGCAAGCAAGCTGGTGAGTGTTTGGTTTACCGATCAGAAGCTGATTGGCAGCAGTGCGACTTATACGATTAATGTGTCTGCAGCTGCCCTCGCCTTCGAGCACCCCGGACCGATCTCGCTTTATGTGCGGGATCATTTTACCAACACAGTAAGCGGCCCCGGGCAAGGTGTAGCCCATTACGAATCCAGCGATGTCACTGTTGCCACCGTCGACAGCGATACCGGTGCGGTTACCGTCACCGGCCCCGGCCCGGTGGTGATTACGGCAAAGAAGCTATTTACCGATTCGACTACCAATACGACGATAACCACCAGCACTGCAACCTATACAATTAATGCCACCGCCAGCGGCCCCGCGTTTTCGGCGCGCTATTCCCATACCGTGACGGCTTTTAATGGTCAGTTGTGGTTGATCGGTGGAGCAGGGCCGGGTAACGAACTTAAAAATGATGTTTGGTCGTCGCCTGACGGCATCACCTGGACTCTGCAAACCGCCAATGCCGCTTTCTCACCACGGGGTTTACACCAAGTGGTGGTCTTCAATAATCAGCTATGGTTGATCGGCGGTTACGGCGGTGTCGGTGGCGATCAGGCGCTCAGGAATGATGTCTGGTCGTCGTCCGACGGCATCACCTGGACCGAGCAAACCGCTGCTGCGAACTTTTTGCCGCGTGGCGGTCATCAAGTGGTTGTATATAACAATCAAATGCTGCTTACCGGTGGCTACACCAGTACAGATGAGACCAACGATGTCTGGTCGTCTCCCGATGGTATCAATTGGACAAAACTAACAACGACCTTCCCCGTGTTTTCTACGCGGCATGCTCACCAGATGCTGGTCTATAACAATAAAGTTTGGGTGATCGGGGGTTATGACAGTGGTTTTACCGATACACCTCTAAGTGATGTCTGGTCCTCCTCCGACGGTGTGACCTGGACCCAGGAAACGGCTGGCGCGGATTTCCCCTCGCGCGGCAACCATCAGGTTGTGGCTTACAACAACGAATTATGGTTGATTGGCGGCTTTGACGGTGGCGGCGACGGGACTAACTATAACGATGTCTGGTCGTCCAGCGATGGTATTACCTGGACCGAGAAAACTGCGGCGGCTGCATTCTGGGCGCGCAACAGCCATCAGGTTGTCGTTAATAACAACCAATTGCTGCTGTTGGGCGGCATTGCCACCAGCCCTGATAATCTTGTTAAATATATGCTGCAAAGCGATGCGTGGACTTCCAGCGATGGCATTAACTGGCAGGTGCTTTATCGCGGCGCTTTTCAGTCGCCCTGACTCTATAAATTCTGGGGCGGCCGGTTAGGCTGCCTCAGTGC
This sequence comes from Spongiibacteraceae bacterium, assembly GCA_035455965.1. Classification (GTDB taxonomy): domain Bacteria; phylum Pseudomonadota; class Gammaproteobacteria; order Pseudomonadales; family CAMLJR01; genus CAMLJR01. Next base: position 6,214 of record DATIED010000110.1, on the reverse strand, counting down.
TCTTCCTGACGTTTAACGCCTGGCAATAACGGCCGGACGATAATCTCCCGATCACAACGGCAGATTTTTGGTATCGGCTATTTTCTTTTTACGCCCCAATTTTTTTTGCAATAGATCGACAACTTGCTCGGCGGTGTGTCGATAGGTGGTCAGCTTACCTCCGTAAATACTGATCAGCGCGGCATTGCCAGTATCGAATTCTGTAATCACACTTTCGCGCGCACGACTGAACGGCCGCTCCTTCTCGCCGCAAGCATTACCGCTCGGCAATACGCGCACGCCGGCAAAGCTATCCAGAACCGTTAGCGGAAACGCCGGAAAATAATGGCGCACGGTATCGAGCAGATAATCGATTTCAGTTTGGCTGGGTTCGACCAGCGGGCTATCGACTTCGACCTCGGTGGTGCCGATTAATGTTTTACCCTGCCATGGCATGACGAATACCGCGCGACCGTCGCGCGGGGCTTCGAGATAAAAAATTCCGGGTAGCGGGAGCGCGGGTAAAGCGATATGCGTGCCTTTGACCCAGCTCAACGCGCGCTGCGGTGGCGTGGGCGTGCAGCGCTTCAGCAATTCGTTGACCCAGGGACCGGTGGCATTGACCAGCGCGCGAGTTTCGCAATGCCAAAGGGTATTGTCGTTGCGCAATTGCAAATGATAGCGATCGTCGGCGGCGTGTTGCGCGGCTATTAACTCGCAATGCTGCACGCAATGTGCACCGAGTTGCGCCGCCGAATCGACCACGGCATGTGTCAGTGCCGCGTCGTCGGTCTGTCCATCCCAGTATTGAAAGACGGCTTGCAAATCCTGCTGTTTTAAACCACCGAGAGCGGGCCACTCGGCGCGCGGCACGCTGCGAAAGCGTGCTTGCGGGTGCAGCCCGGTGAGCAGTGCGTACAGACTCAAGCCGGCGCGAATCTGCCACGGGCGCCGCTGCGTATATCGGTAGATAGGAATATAAAACTGCACCGCTTTCACCAGTCGCGGCGCATTGCGCAATAAATGCTGGCGCTCTTGCAGGCTGTGGTAGACCAGATTCAACTGACCGCTTTCGAGATAGCGCAGACCGCCGTGAATCAGTTTGCTCGATGCGTGCGACGTGGCGCTCGCCCACTCGTCGCGCTCGATCAGCAAGGTGCGATAACCCGCGGCGCTGGCCGCCTGCGCAATGCCTGCGCCCTGAATACCGCCGCCGATTATCGTTACATCGAAGCTTTCTGTCGCAACATCGAAGCTATTGCCAGCAGCGGCATGCGCCATAGCGGGCGGCCGGGCGCTATCGATCACGGATTCGCAGCCAGCAACTCGCCCACCGTGAATGTTTCTACCCAGCGTACGCCGCGCTGTAGCAGGTCGGCGGCGATGTCGGGCCGATCGACTTCGTAGACCGCCAACGGGTGCACGATGGCGCTCAGATCGCGCTGTGCCGGTAGCTGTTCGAGGGCGCAAAACACGACGTCCGGTTGCAGCGCGGCGATGCCGCCGGTTCCCAGCTCGTGCCAGTGATTGAGGACCGGACCGACGTGCGACCAGCCGCGACCGAGTGCATAGTGAAGAAAGTCGTGGGCAAAGCTGATCACTGTGCAACGCTCGGCGAGCGCCGTTAAATGAGGGAACACCGCATCGAACACCCTCTGATTGCCGAACTCGAGCACCGGTAGATTTTTAATTTCGAGAAATAAATAAGCATCGTGGTACTTAGTCAATAAATCCACCAGCGCGCTCAATGTTGGAATGGCGGTGCCGAGAAATTGCTCGCCGAAGCGCTCCGGCTCATAAGCGGAAAATTGCTGCAGCTCCGCGGCGGTGTAACGATGGATCGCGCCACGCTGGCGGCAGATGCGGCTCAGCGTGCGATCATGAAATAGCACCGGTACGCCGTCGGCGCTCAATTGCACGTCGACCTCGACATAGCGCGCGCCCGCATCCAGCGCGCCTTTAATAGCAGGTAATGTATTCTCCGGGTAACGGCGCTGCCAGCCGCGATGGGCCACCAAGTGTTCTCGATCCATATCTGTCTCCCGCGCGGTTGCTGGTTAAAGTGTAATGGACGGCGGCGAATTGCGTTAGCAGTGTTTGGTTGCGCTGCGGTGACAGCAAGCGGTATCGTGACGCAGATAGCTGCAGTTCGCCATGGAGGATGCAATGAGCCGTTTTTTAAAAATGCAGGCGTGGTTTTTTCGGGCAAAACGGTGGGTTTCGCGGGCGCTGCGATTGTTTTCAATGCAGCAGCAATCGTTTGCAAAGCCGCAGCGGCTGGCTTTTATTTTACTGGTCGGATTGCAGGCGGCCTGCAGCGGCATCGATACACATATCGATGCGCAGGCGGATTTCAATCCAGCCGATTACCGTCACTACGCCTGGGCCTCGCGGCCGCTTACCGATAGCCAGAATGTGGCGCTGTTGCAGATCGACCGAGTTGTGCGCGCCACCGTCGATAGCGAGTTGCAACGCCAGGGTTACACTCGCGTAGAAAATAAGAGCGACGCCGACGCCTTGTTCGATTATCGGTTGGCGTCGCATATGGATGTCAGTCAACCCGGCAACAGCAACTCGCCGCGCGACGATGCCGCCCGCGCCATGGATCTGAATCGCAACAGTGCCACCGACGTCGCGATTTATAATCATCCGACACTACCGTATATCGAGCGTGTCGAATTGCTGCTCAGCCTGCAGGCCCAGCGCTCGGGTGAAATGGTCTGGCAGGGCAGTGCGATTAAAACCGTCGACGATGTAAATCCCGGCGAGCGTTTTTCGACTGCGGATATTCAGCGCGCCGTGACTTTATTGTTAGGCCAGTTAAAGGCGCCGATAGCGAAGTAAATTTAACTTTTAGCGAGAGATCAAAGCATGCGTTATTGCCCCCAGTGTCGCGCCGAATTAACCGAACAAATTATCGATAACACCAAGCGCCGCGGTTGCGCGGAACAATGCGGCTTTGTCTTTTGGGACAACCCGACGCCGGTAGTCGCGGCCATCGTCGAGTACGAAGGGCAGGTGTTGCTGGCGCGCAACGCCAAGTGGCCGCCGGATTGGTTCGCGCTGGTCACCGGTTTTTTAGAGCGCGGCGAAACGCCGGAGCAATGCGTATTGCGCGAGGTCGAAGAAGAGCTGGGCCTGCAGGGCGAGATCGCCGAGTTCGTCGGCAATTATAGTTTTCCCGAGCAAAATCAGTTGTTGATCACCTTTCATGTGGTGGCGCGCGGCACTGTGCGGCTCAATGAAGAGTTAATCGAATACAAGCTCGTGCCGCACGCTGAAGTGAAGCCCTGGGCAATGGGCACGGGCCCTGCGCTGCGCGATTGGCTGGCGCGGCGTTTATAAGTTTTTGCCGGGCCGTTTTCATTATCAGCGCAATACAAGATGAAAATATACGCGAGTGGGTATGACAACTAAGAATCAATTGTGGGAACAGCTTGCGGCATTGCTGGCCATCGGCGTATTGCTCGGTGGCTGCGCGTTGATTCTGGCGCCGTTCGCGCCGGCCCTGCTGTGGGCGGCGATCGTATCGTCGACCAGTTGGGGAATCTATCAGCGTCTCACCGCGTATCTGGGCGGACGCGCGACCCTGGCCGCTTCGCTGCTGGTCGGAGCCATGTTAGTCGTGATCGTATTGCCATTGATTTATGCATTGGTGGCATTCGGCGCGGAAATCAGCTCGCAGTATGACGTAGTGCAGAAACAACTGAGCGACGGCTTGCCGCCCCTGCCCGATTGGATCACCAGCTTGCCGGGTATTGGTACGCGGCTGGAGACATGGTGGAACGGTCTGCTGGCCGGCGATCCGTTAATTCGCGAGCAGGTGAAAAACGGCCTGCTATGGCTGAGTAAGGTTCTATTGGTAATCGGCAGCGTCGCCGGCCAGGGGCTCGGCGTATTGCTGCTGAGTTGCGTGCTGGTGTTGTTTTTCTATATCGGCGGCGAGCGCGGCCGCTTCTGGCTTGAGGGCAGCCTGCAGCGCATGGCCGGGCCGCGCGGCATTGAATTATTGCAGATTGCGGCACGCACGATTAAGAGCGTGGTGTTCGGAATTCTCGGCACTGCGTTGGCACAAGGTGCACTGGCGGCGATCGGCTTTTTTATCGCCGGCGTGCCGATGGCGGTGGCGCTCGGGCTGGGTACTGCATTGTTGTCATTGGTGCCGTTCGGCCCTGGATTGCTTTGGTTGCCGGCGGCGATCTGGTTGTATCACGGTGGTCATCTGGGTTGGGCGGTTTTTATGGTGGTCTGGGGTGCGCTGGTGGTGGGCATGGCCGACAATGTGTTGAAGCCGCTCCTGATTGGCCATGGCAGCAATCTGTCGTTTCTATTGATCATGCTCGGCGTGTTGGGCGGCGCCATGAGTTTCGGTCTACTCGGCGTATTTCTCGGCCCGACGTTCATCGCGGTTGGTTTTGCGTTATTGCAGGATTGGGTGTTGTCCAATAAAGAATCGTCCAATAAAGCATCGTCGGTGCAGGCGAATTAACGCGCTGCGCCGACGCTCTTGGGTACGATAAATCAATAATCGATACCGCTTTCAAGCGGCCGGAATATCCCGCGGTTTGCGCCGTGCCTGCGGTATTAATTAGCGATGCGAAAGCGTCTCACCAACTCCTGCAGTTGCTTCGATATTCCCAGTAATTGCTGAGCTGCCCCAGCCGCATTGGCGGCATCGGCAGCGGTGCGATAACTGCTGTCGCGAATATTGCTGATGTTACGGCTGATCTCATCCGCCACCGCCGTATGTTCAAATGTGGCAGTAGCGATCAGGGTATTCATGCGGTTAATTTCGCTGACATCGGTGCTGACGCGTTGCAGTAAATCCAGGCTGTGCTGCGTGAGACCGACACAATTGGTAGCGCTGTGCTGACTTACCTCCATCGCTTCAACGGATTTGTGGCTACCCGCTTGCAGTTGCTGAATCATGGTTTGAATTTCTTCGGTGGAGCGCTGCGTGCGCGCCGCCAGCGTGCGCACTTCGTCGGCCACCACGGCGAAGCCACGCCCCTGATCGCCGGCGCGCGCCGCTTCGATTGCGGCGTTGAGTGCCAGCAGATTAGTTTGTTCGGCAATGCTGCGAATGACATCGAGCACCGCGCCGATGCCGTCGCTCTGCTGATCCAGGGCACGGATGATCTCGAAAGTAGCGCCGAGCTGCGCCGCCAATTTATTGATATCGTCTTGAATAGTGCGACTCGCGCTCATATTTTCATGCGCATTGTTATCGATTTGCGTGGTCAGCTCCGCAGCCAGCTCGGCGTTGCGCGATGCCTCCTGAATCGCCGCCGTCATTTGTTCGATCGCGGCGGCGATCTGCTCGGTCTCGCGCTGCTGCTGCTCGGCGGTGTGGCGGTTGTTGCCGATAAGCTCGGCCAGCGTATTGGCGACTGTATTCAACTGGTTTTCGGTTAGATGGACCTGTCGCACCAATTGCTCGAGTTTATCGAGCATGCCGTTGAAACTCTGCAGCAGCGGCGTGTGAAAGCTGCTGCGACAGGTCAGGTCGAGTGCGGCTTCGTGCGTGATCTCCTCGGTGAGACGCTGGATTTCCAGCGATTGCGCGACTTCGCGCTGATTGGCTACTGCCATCCAGCACAGTACGGCGGTCTCCACCACCACGTAGCCGGCATGCGCGACGATACGCATCCAACTGGCTGCGTCGGCGGGCACGACCCAAACTCCCGCGCCGGATGACTGCAGCATAAAAAAGCCGACGTGGTGCACCGCGATGACTAACGCGGCCACCAGAATAGGCAGCCAGTCGCGATAGAACAGCAGCACCGCAAGCAGCACGAAAATACCGAAATGCATTTCCAGTGCGCCGTGCGCCTGATGAATATGCTGCGCGCTGAATACCATAAACACTACCGCGACGGCGACGCGCATGGCGGCGCTGCCGGCCGCCAGCTGATACACCGCGAATAGCAACAGCAGACCGCTACCGCCGATCAGCAATGCGGCCAGCCAGGTGTCGTACCAATTGGCCAGCGCCAACCCATACGCAAACAGACCCACGCCGATGGCGAGCATCGCTTTATCGGCGGTGCGGTAATGGTCTATCAGCAACGAGGAATTATTTGTCATTTTATGCTCCGAGAGATTCGTTTCGACGCCACGGACAGAAGCAGCCGACCGCCGTTGTATTGATAAATCCAGGGTTTTCGCCGCGCATCAATGCATCCAGGGTGATAGTTACAAAATCTTTGCCCGTGCCGCAGGTCGGGCCGCTGGA
>DATIED010000109.1:0-4869 GCA_035455965.1 Spongiibacteraceae bacterium | reverse complement strand
TTTTTAAAAACCCAGAGGTCTCTGACAACTAACGTGCGCGACGAAACTCCCGAACAATCCGCGCCCTTGCGCAGCGGCTACACCACCGGCAGTTGCGCCACCGCAACCAGTCTGGCGGCGGCGCGCCGGTTGCTGACCGGTATTGATACCGATGCCATCGAAATCGTCTTACCGAAAGGTCGGCGGGTGTTAATGCAGTTGGAGTTTTGTCGCGCCTACGCCGATGGCGCCGAGGCCGGCACCATTAAAGATGCCGGCGACGATCCCGATGTCACCCACGGTGCGCTGGTATTTGCACAGGTGTCGTTACGCGCCGCGCCCGGCGTGCGCTTTTTTGCCGGGCCTGGCGTCGGCACGGTAACCCTGCCGGGGTTAACGCTGGCGGTCGGCGAGCCGGCGATCAATCCGGTGCCCCGGCAAATGATGATTACGCATCTGACGCTACTCGCCGAACAACATAATTATGCCGGCGGTTTCGACGTAACCATCGGCATCGAAAACGGCGCGGCGCTGGCGCTGAAAACCATGAACGGTCGGCTCGGCATTGTCGGCGGACTATCGATTCTGGGCACCACCGGCATCGTGCGTCCCTTTTCCTGCTCGGCGTATATCGCTTCGATTCAGCAGGGTATCGATGTCGCGCACGCGAATGGTTTTACCCATATCGCCGCCTGTACCGGCAACGCCAGCGAAGACACGATGCGCAAACATTATCGCCTCGCGGAAACCGCGCTGATCGAAATGGGCGATTTCGTCGGTGCGGTATTAAAGCATCTGCGCAAAACGCCAGTCGAAAAACTCAGCATCTGCGGCGGCTTCGGCAAAATCAGCAAGCTGGCTGCCGGCCATATGGATTTGCACAGCCGCAATTCCAGCATCGACCTGTCGCAACTGGCCGACTGGGCCGCCGAACTCGGCGCCGACGCTGAATTGCAACAGGCGATACGCAGCGCCAATACCAGCCAGCAGGCATTAGTGTTAGCCAGTGCTGCGGGCTTCGCGCTCGGCGATAAGGTTTGCCGGCACGCATTGCTATTCGCGCGCGGCATCGTGCCGGCGCAGGTGGCGCTCGAAGTATTCGCCATCGATCGCGTCGGCAATATCGTCGGCCAGGCGCGGGAAGCTTCATGAAGCGCATTTTATTGCTCGGCGGCACCGGCGATGCGTTAACCATCGCGCGCCAATTGCCGGCGCCGCATATTTACAGCCTCGCGGGACTCGGCAAAGTCCCAGCCGACTTATCTTGCCAGGTGCGCGTCGGCGGCTTTGGCGGCGCGCCTGGCCTGGCGAATTTTATCGCTGCGGAAAATATTCAATTACTGCTCGATGCAACGCATCCCTATGCCGCGCAAATCAGCGCCAATGCGGCACGCGCCGCCGCGCACTGCGCCATTCCTTACTGGGCACTGCGGCGCCCGGGCTGGCAAGCGCAACTCGACGACGATTGGCGCGAGGTAGATAATTGGAATGCATTGAGCGCCGCTCTGCGCGATTTTCGGCGACCGTTTTTTACGGTGGGACGCGAACCTTTGCAGCATCTCGACTCGATTCCGCACCATCAGTTCTGGACGATTCGCTGCCTGACCACCGAGCCAGGCAATGATCGCGCACTGATTATTGGCGCGCGCGGCCCATTCAACCTGGCCGAGGAGCGCGCGTTATTCGCCGCGCGCCAATTCGATGTTTTGATCAGCAAAAACAGCGGCGGCGCGGCCACCGAACCAAAGCTAGAAATCGCCCGCGAGTTAAAGCTGCCGGTGCTGTTACTGAAGCGCCCCGTATTACCACCGGCGACGCGCGAATTTGTGTCGGTGTCCGAGCTATTGCATGGGTTGAGCGAGGTCGAATTATGAACGCATCCAGCTATTCATCCAGTTGCTCAACCAACTACTACGCCGGCCTGGGTTGCCGCAGCGGCTGTTCCGAAATATCCCTGCGGCGATTATTGGAACAGGCGCTGCAGGATCACGGTTTAACGCTGGACTTACTCGATGGCCTCGCGACTATCGACAGTAAGCGCAACGAGCCCGGGCTGCAGGCATTAGCGCAAAGTTTGCATTTACCACTGACTTTTTTTTCCACACAACAGTTGGCGCAGTTCGACGATCGCCTCAGCGAAACATCGGCGATAACTTTGCGCATCACCGGCAGCACCAGTGTCGCCGAGGCCAGCGCGCTCGCATTAGCCGAACTCGCGTTAGCCAGACAAGGCAGCGGTCGGCGCGGCCAATTAATCATCGCTAAACGCAAAAATGCCGATGCGACCTTCGCGTTGGCAGGCGCGCTGCCCGACGAGGAACGAGTACAAGCATGACAGTTTATTTTATCGGTGCCGGACCCGGCGATCCGGAGCTGATCACAGTGCGCGGCCAGCGCCTGATTCGCAGCTGCGCGACGATTTTGTACGCCGGCTCGCTGGTGCCGGCTGCGGTGCTCGGGGGTCACAATGCCGACACTGTCATCGACACCGCACCGCTGCAACTCGACGAAATTATCGCGGCAATCGCCACCGCGCATGCCGAAGGTCGCGATATCGCCCGCGTGCACTCCGGCGACCCTTCGCTGTATGGCGCCATCGGCGAACAGATTCGCCGCCTGCGCGCGCTGCATATTCCCTTCGAAATCGTGCCCGGCGTCACTGCCACCGCTGCCAGCGCGGCGCTGCTGGGCATCGAGTTAACATTACCGGATATTTCGCAAACGCTGATTCTGACGCGCTACGCCAGCACCACGGCGATGCCACCCGGCGAACAATTACACGATCTGGCGCACCACGGCGCGACCATGGCGATTCATCTCGGTATTGCACATTTGCATAACATCGTCGCGGATTTGTTGCCGTCGTACGGCACCAGTTGTCCGATCGCGGTGATTCATCGCGCCAGCTGGCCGGATCAGGATTGGGTGCTCGGCACACTCGCCGATATCGAAGCGCAGGTCGCGGCCAAGGGCTTCAAACGCACCGCGCTGATTCTGGTCGGTCACGTATTAACCGCCAATGATTTTGCCGATTCGAAGCTGTACGGCAAACCCGCTTTTAAAGATTAAATTAAATAGACGGCGCTTCCGTTTGACCTGTCCGGCGCGCCTCTTTATTATGACTTCGCTTCAGGTGCCCCGCCGATTTCCATCGGCGAGGTGAAACGGGAAGCCGGTGCGCGCTGCAAGACGATCTTGGGCGGCAAATCCGGCGCTGCCCCCGCAACGGTAAGCGAGTTCGGCGACCATTTTTGCCACTGTGTTATTTGCCTTAACGAGGCAGGCGCGGGAAGGTATGGTAGCCGCGGAGTACAACTCCACTCGCAAGCCCGGAGACCGGCCTGAGCCAAGTTACTGATCCGCGGTGGGCGGAGGTGGACTGATATGTCGAACACCGACTCATCCTTCCTCTGCTCTCCACCAGCTTTACTGATATTACTATCGAATCGGGAGAGAAATATGACCACGCAAACCACCACCGTTCAAAGCTCAGCTGTCGGTGTTGTCGCAAGCAGCCGGAGCGCTGCATTCGGTGCGATGCTACTCGGCACGGCGATGATATTCCTGGTCGGTTTCGCACCGATCCCGGCAGTGCACAACGCCGCGCACGATACGCGTCATAGCTCTGCCTTCCCCTGCCATTAAGTCAGCGGCTCTCCTGTAATCAGCCGTAAAAAGGCCGTCGTACAGGCAGCTTGCGAATACGCTGGCTGCCTGTATCGGTAACGCGAAAGTATCCAGCCATAAAATATCGAGTTGCTAATAATGTTTCGAGAAATTCTCATCAGCGCAGGTGTCGCAGGCCTGCTGGCCGCCTTGATACTGACATTATTACAAGCGGTATTGATTACACCGCTGATCCTGCAGGCGGAAGTTTATGAGGACGCGCCTGCTACAGCCCATGAAACTGTAGCGCAAGAAGCTGTGGTGCAAGAGGCAGGGGTGCAAGAAGCTGGAATGCAAGAAGCTGCAACCGAATCTACTGAACATGCTCATCAGCACACCGACGGCCACACCCATCAACACGTTGAGTCCACACACGCCAGCGCTATCGCTGTAACTGCCGAATCTCAACACGAACATCACCACGATGCCGACGAATGGAAGCCGCAGGATGGATTGCAGCGCACGTTATTCACTCTGGCGAGCAATATCGTCATGGCCTTCGGCTATGCACTGCTGTTAACCGGCGTCTATATCGCCTGGCGACGCCCCAGCGGCGCAATGCAAGGTTTGTTATTTGGCCTCGCCGGTTTCACGGTATTTTTTGCCGCGCCCGCGTTGGGCCTGCTACCCGAACTGCCCGGCACCGCCGCCGCCGAACTGGCTACGCGTCAGCAATGGTGGGTCAGCACGGCAATCGCAACGGCGGTCGGTCTGGCGCTGTTGTTTATGCAAAAAAATATCGTACTGCGGATTATCGGTTTGCTCGTTTTAGTCGCGCCGCATATCGTCGGTGCACCGCATCCGGCGGTGGAAAGTAGTTTGGCGCCCACCGAGTTGCAAAATCATTTCCGTCTGGCTACAACGCTGGTCAATGCCGTGTTCTGGTTATTGCTCGGCGTCATCTCGGCGTTGGCATTGAAAAAGTTTTCAACGTCGCAACACGCCCGGTAAAGTCGGCGCGCGTGAACTTCGGTAAACGCCACGCCACAAATTGACAAGGTTTTAACGGAGCGCAGCATCGAGTTACAGGAATACATTTTTTGTTAGCGAAAGCAGCGCGTGTTTGTAAAGAAAAAACGCGCAGCTGCAAACACCATCACTCCGTCAATCGCAACGACATCGAACGATATCAAACGCAACGACATCAAACATAGTGCTACCGGCCTGCTGAATGACCACAACCCTATATGTCTGTGAAACCTGCCGCTACGATACCGAGGCCCG
>DATIED010000108.1:0-4061 GCA_035455965.1 Spongiibacteraceae bacterium | reverse complement strand
CGGCGATGCCGGCGCCGCCGCCGATCATGCAATGCGCGCCGATCACCGCGCTGCCGGCGATGCCGACGCAACCGGCAATCGCGGTGCCCTCGCCGATTTGCACGTTGTGGGCGATCTGGCAAAGATTATCGATAACGGCGCCGTCGCCGATTACCGTGTCCTCCAGCGCGCCGCGATCGACGGTGGTATTGGCGCCGATTTCGACGCCGCGACCTAGCCGCACCGAGCCGAGCTGGACAATTTTTTCCCAACCCTGCGGCCCCGGCGCGAAGCCGAAACCGTCGGCGCCGATGACCGCGCCGCTATGGATGATGCAGTTATCGCCGACCTTTATCGAGTGATACAGAGTGACATTGGCGTGCAGCGTGCAATCCACGCCGATATCGCAATGCGCGGCGATCACAGTGCCGGCGCCGATGCTGGTATGAGCGCCGATCGCCACGCCATCGCCGATCACGCAGCGCGGCCCGATGGCGGCGCTGGGATGAATGCACGCGTTAGCGGCAACGATGGCACTGGCATCGATGCCAGCGACGAGGCGCGGCCGGCGATCGAATAGATGCGAGGCGCGCGCATAACTTAAGTAGGGATTATCGGCGAGCAGATAATCGAACTGGCAATCCGCCGGCAGATCCGCAGCTATATCAGGTGCCAGAATCACTGCTCCGGCGCGTGTCTGCGGCAGAAATTTACGGTACTTGGGATTGGCGAGAAAGCTCAGCTGCGAGGGCTCGGCAAGCGCCAGATTCGCCAGACCAGTCAAGGTCCGGGCGCGCTCGCCGCGGCATTCGAGCCCGAGACGATCCGCCACCTCACCGAGTGTCAGCGAACCCTGTGCCATTTGCTCAAACCCTAATCTGACGTATCGATCTGAACGATCGTATAGCTCTAGTTGCCTTTATTCAGTTGCTCGGTCACTTTGCTGGTAATGTTGAAGCTGTTGTCGACATGCATAACGGCGCGTGCATCGAGCAACAAACCGATGTTCTCGGATTTAATCAAATCGCTGACGACTTTTTTGAATTTCGGCTCCATTTCCTGCATCAGCTTCTGCAACAAGTCCTGCTGGCTGCCTTGCAATTTCCGCGCGACAAACTCCATATCGGAGCGCTTGCCTTCCAATTTTTTGCCCTGCGCTTCCTTCTGTTCCGCACTGAGAGTGGCCACGTCTTTTTGCAGCGTCTTGACCATGTCTTCGTATTCTTTTTTCATTTTATCCAACGATTTTTTGTTGGCGTCGAAATCGGGCTGCGCATCCAGCGACTTCAGGCGCTTTTGCGCTTCATCGGTGCTGATGATGGCGAGCTGCGGGTCGAGCACGGCAATCTTGCCCTGCACAGTCGCCTGCGCTCCAGCCAGCGAGGACGCCAGCAACACGCCCATAAGCATAACTACCTTGTATAATTTCACCACGATGTATCTCCAAAAATAATATTGTTAGAAACCGGTACCCAGCGAGAATTGGAAGAACTCAGTACGATCGTCGTTATTTTCTTTTATCGGCTTGGCGATACTGAAGGTCAACGGCCCAAAACCGGTGATCCATGTCAGACCAAAACCGGCCGCGGCGCTCAGTTTGGATAAATCGACGTTGTAGCAGTTTAACTGTCCCGACGAGCAATTGGTACTGTAGACATTCCCGGTATCAATAAACAGCGAAGTGCGCAGCGAGCGCTGATCCTTGACGAACGGTAGCGGGAATAATAACTCGGTGCTGCCGGTAATCAGGATATTGCCGCCAAGCGGATCGGTCTTGCGGTCGTCGATATAAGTAACTGCTTTTCCGTAAGTTGGAGAGTTCGGATTCGGATCGACGATATAGCCGCTTACAGCATTCCCGTTCGCGTCGTAACCAGTGGTAGTGTTATAGATAACGGCAGGAGTACCGCGCGGCCCCAGACTGCTGCTCTGAAAACCACGCACGGAGCTATAGCCGCCCGCGTAGAAGTTCATATAAAACGGTAATTCACTAACATTTCCAAAACCGTTGCCGTAACCGAGTTCGGTATGGAAACGCAGCGTAAACGTATCGTTCAACGGCAGGAACAACTGACCGTTGTAAACGAGTTTGTAGTACTCCAGATCGCTGCCCGGTACTGCCACCTCGAACGAAAGGCTCTGCGAGTGACCGCGCGTCGCCAACTGTCCGCGGTTCAGCGTCGATTGCGTCCAGGCAGTGGTAAACGTGAACTCTTTATACTGGTCGCCATAGCGATCGAGAAAGCCGACACTGCTGGGCGCGGTGAAAATATCCGGTGTCACCGACTTAGCATTGCGATAAACGCCATCAGTGCCTATATCGGTCTGATTATAAAAATAATGATCGAAGTCCTTCAGCGGCAGCGGCGAGCCGATAACTTCCTGCGGCGATGCATAACCCGCATCGATCGTGGTGCGCGATGCGCCGAAGGTAAACGCCAGGCGCTGCGTTTCGCTGAGCGGATAACCGAAGGTCATATTCGCGCCGGTGGTACTGGACGTGTAATTCGCGAGGTTGATCTTGTCGAGTTCGGCTTTGCGATGGAAGATCGAGAAACCGCGACTGACGCCGTCCTCGGTGAAATACGGATCGACATAACTGAAGCGCACATCGGTCAGATATTTACTGCGGTTGGCGCCGATACCGATCTGCTTACCGCTGCCGAGAAAGTTGTCCTGCTGCAAATTCGCGCCCAACACCAGACCGGTACCCTGCGCAAAGCCGATGCTCGCACCGATACTGCCCGACGGTTGCTCTTCGACACCGTACTTCAAGTCGATCAAATCGTCGCTGCCCGGCACTTCCTGAGTATCGACTTTAGCTTCTTTGAAATAGCCGAGGCGCTCGAGGCGCACGCGCGATTGTTCGATTTTATCCGAGGAGGCCGGGGCACCTTCCATCTGCCGCATCTCGCGGCGCAATACTTCGTCGGCGGTGCGGGCATTGCCGGCGAAATTAATGCGATGCACATAGGTGCGCTTGCCCGGATCGACAAAGAATTTGATATCGACGATTTTGCCCTCGTCGTTGGTCTCGGGCACGCCTTTGACCTTGGCGAAGTTGTAGCCTTCGTTGCCCAGACGCTTGGTCAGCAATTGCTCGGTATTGGTCACCAGCGCCTGCGAAAACGTCTGGCCGTTCTTGACGAGAATAAATTTGCGCAATTCGTCTTCCGGCAAAATAATTTCGCCGGATAAATCGACTTTACCGACCTTGTATTCGTCGCCCTCATCGACGTTGATGGCGATATACACCGCCTTGCGATCCGGCGTCGTGGAAACCTGGGTCGAGGTGACGTGAAACTTGGTGTAACCGCGATCGAGATAATACGAATTCAGTTTTTCGAGATCGCCTTTTAACTTTTCTTTCGAGTACTTGTCGTCGCTGGTGATCCACGACCAAAGTCCGCTGGACTTCAGCTCCAGCAGATCGCGCAGTGTATCGTCGTCGAATTTGTTATTACCGATAATCGCGATACTTTTAATTTTTGCGGTGTTGCCTTCGTCGACATTGATGCGCACCGATACGCGATTGCGCGGCTGTGCCACTACCTCGGTCTGGATATTGGCGTCGTAGCGGCCCTGCGCCACGTATTGGCGCGCCAATTCCTGGCGCATCGATTCGAGCGTCGAGCGCTTAAATACCTGCCCCTCGGCCAGGCCCTGCTTTTTCAAGCCATCGAGCAGCGCATCGGTTTTAATCGCTTTGTTGCCGTCGATTTTAATTTCGCTGATCGAGGGTCGCTCCTGCACAGCAACGACCAGAATATTGCCTTCGCGCGACAGCTTGATATCGTCGAAATTGCCGGTTTTGAACAAGCTGCGAATCGTATTGCCCATCACGTCGCGATTGACTTGATCGCCGACGTTGATCGGCATCGAAGCGAAAACAGTACCGGCGGAAATGCGCTGCAGCCCCTCGACGCGAATATCCGAAACAGTGAAATCATCGGCGGCGAATAGCGGAGAAGCACCTAATATCAGAGCGATGGCAGCGGTCAAACGATGAGATTTCATCAATGTAATTTACCCGGACAAATCCTGTTACGGCAGCATCGCTGGAGCTCGATGCCGCACTTGTT
>DATIED010000107.1:0-5074 GCA_035455965.1 Spongiibacteraceae bacterium | reverse complement strand
GATATTTTTCGGTTCCGGCAGTGGCTCGGAAGTGATGAGCCGTATCGCCGCGCCGATGCTGGGCGGCATGATCACCGCCCCGCTGCTATCGATGCTGGTATTGCCGGCAGCTTATCGGCTATTGCGACGAAGAAAGCCTTGAGAAGCCTTGCGGCCAGCAGCCGTTAGAGGGCCGCATAAGCTCTAAATCCGGACTGGGTCGCGTGTACCGGTGGCTACCATGCAACCGGGGTGCATTATTCGGCGTTGCAATATTCCTTAATGCCTAATTCCTTAATACCTATTTCCTTAATACATAGGAAGTTAGCTACACTGGTCGGGCCGATGAAGTGCTCGGCGACCGCCGTAGATTGACGAGAGTGCCTATGTTGATTGCCGGACCACCCGTTCATGAGGAGCAGCGAATAACGCTGTTAAAAGCGCTAAAGTTACTCGATTCACCGCCCGAAGAAATATTCGACCGCATCACGCGTTTGGCCGCGCAGGTCCTGCAGGTACCGATCGCGGTGATATCGCTAATCGATCGCGATCGTCAGTGGTTTAAATCGCGCGTCGGCCTGGATGTCAACGAAACGCCGCGTGATTACGCGTTTTGCGCACACGCCATCCACAGTCCCCAACCCCTCATTGTTGCCGATGCGCTGCAGGATACGCGATTTGCCGATAATCCTTTGGTGCTCGGCGATCCGTACATTCGCTTCTATGCCGGCCGGCCGATTTTTTCTTCGAGCGGCATTGCGCTGGGCACGCTATGTGTTATCGACCGCAAACCGCGCGCGTTATCCGCGACGGAAGTTCTGCTATTGGAAGATGTAGCGGCTTTGGCGCAACGCGAAATCGTGCAGCGCGAAGCGGCGCAACTATCAGCAGCGATTTCCGCACATAGCGATCGCGCCATACAGGAAAGTGAGGCGCGTTTTCAGGCGACGTTTGAGTACGCCGCGGTCGGTATTGCAATGCTCGACGTCGATGGCCATTGGCTGAAGGTCAATCGAAAATTGTGTGAATTTCTGGGCTATCGCGAAGAGGATTTGTTGAAGCTTACTTTCGCGGATGTCACCCATCCGGAAGATCTCGATGCCGATCTCGAGCTGGTTAAACGCATTGTCGCTGGCGATATTGCGCAATACTCACTGGAAAAGCGCTATCTGCGCAGCGACGGCTCCATTCATTGGGCCAATTTGTCGGTATCTTTGCAGCGCGATCACTTCGGCAAGCCGTTATATTTTATTTCGGTGGTCGCGGATATTCAGGCGCGCAAAGAGGCGGAAACTTCTCTGCAAATGCTAAAGCTTGAACTCGAGGATCGCGTACAGCAACGCACTCGGCAGTTGCAGGAAACGAATGCCATGTTGTCGGAGGCGAACGAGCAACAGCGACGCTCCGAACTATCGCTGAAAGCCAGCGCTGCCCAATTGGGCGCCGTGCTCGAAACCGCCCAGGATGCTTATTTATGTATCGACTCGGTGGGCACGATAAAACAATGGAACAGGCAGGCGGAACTTACGTTCGGCTGGAGTAGTGAAGAAGCTTTGGGTCGGCACCTGGATGAAATGATTGTGCCGGTACAGTATCGCGCCGCGCATCGCCAGGGCATGGAGCGCTTTCAGTTAACCGGCGAAGCCCGCGTGCTTAATAAACGCCTGGAGCTGGTCGCGATGCGGCGCGACGGCAGCTTGTTTCCCATAGAGATTCGAATTGCACCGTTGCCATCCGAGCACGGGCATTTGTTCTGTGCATTTCTGCATGATATCACCGAGCGAAAAAAAATCGCCGAGGCGCTGCACGACAGTCGAAATCAACTTCATACCATTGCGAATAACCTGCCGGTACAAATCGCATATATCGACGCCGAACAAAAGTTCCGTTTCGCTAACGAGGCCTATCGGACGGCGTTCAACTTGGCGCCCGAATTGATCATCGGGCATTCGCTGGCCGAAATGTTGAATGCGAGAGTGTACGCGGGGATAAAGCCGCACGTTGAAAAGGTTTTGAGCGGCCAGCGCGATGATTTTGAAATAGCTTTTCCCGACGCGGGACAGGAATCGATTTGGAACGTCTCTTATATTCCCGACGTACGCGAGTTTGCGGTTACCGGTTTTTACGTTATGGCGCAGGATATCACCACGCGTAAGGCGCTGGAGCTATCGTTGGAGCGCCAGGCGACGCAGGATGCTTTGACAGGCTTGCCCAATCGCCGCGCGCTGCTGGCCGGTTTGGCCCGAGCGGTCGCGCGGGCGAATCGTTCGAGCGAAGCAATCAGTATTTTATTTCTCGATCTCGACGGTTTTAAAGCGATCAACGATCGCTACGGACACGATTCGGGCGATTATTTGCTAAAGCAATTTGCGCAGCGATTATTGGCGTGTGTACGCGCAACGGATATTGTCGCGCGTTTGGCGGGCGACGAGTTCGTGATTGTTCTCGAGGGGCTTGGCGATGGTGCTGCGGAGGCCCAGGCGGTTGCGGCGCAAATTCTCAGCACCATGAGCGAGCCGATCGAATCGAATGGCAATCATCTGGCCTTCGGCACCAGCATCGGAATTTATGTGTTCCAGGCGGGCGGCTCGACCGATCCCGAGCAGTTGATCGCGCTCGCCGATCGGGCGATGTACGAGGCCAAGCGCGGCGGCAAAAACAGAATATTTCTGGCCTCGGAAAATTAACGCACCGCATAGGCTGGAGGGCGCAACTGTTACGGCGCCTGCGCGCTATTGAGCGCACCGCTTCGCACGGCTGGAAGCACCAGTGGGGAAATCAGCGATTCTTTTGCTGATCGAGGCGTTTCTGCACCTCTTCCCGATTAACGGATATATCGGGTGGGGCGGCAATGCCAATCCGCACCTGGTTATCGTCGGCCTCCAGGATGACCAAGCGAATGGAGTCCCCGATTATCAGCGTCTCACCGACCTTGCGCGCCAACACTAGCATGCTGCCTCTCCTGGCATTTGTGTTTTTACATTGCGGAAAAAATTGCGTGGTCCGCCATCCCTTTGCCTACTCTTCCCACACCCATCGAATCGGTTCGCCAAAATCGTCGTAGATAAATTTTTTGCGTGGGCGGCGCGCTAATTTTTTGACCGGTTGCGGCGGCTTGCGGCGGGCTTCGATCGCGGCGATGACGTCGACCAGATAGGTGCGCTTTTCCTTTGTCTCGCCGGCAAAAAAAGGCGCGGCTGGTAGCGGGCCATCTGCGGGATCGCGGCCGCTGATCCCTCTCGGAATCTCATGCACAGCGCCACCGTCGCGCAGATAAGTATCGATCTGGCGGTCGAGTTCGCGGCGCAAATCGGCCTTAGAGACGGGTGGTTTCAAATTGGCAACCTGCCGTAATCCACAACCTGGGGCAAACGCTAAGGATAACCCGATCCCCTGCGCGATGGTACCCAGGCTCGAATATAGCGACGACCGAACGCGAGTCGCGGCCGTTCGCTACAACGGATGTATCGCGAGGCAGTGCTTTGGCAAATAACTGGTTATAATGCGGCGCAATGGCCCCATCCGTTACGAGCGCCCATGCAGAATTTAACGACTATCGAAATAACCAAAGAAGACATTAAATTTTCTGCGGCGCATTTCACCTTATTCAGCGCGACCGAGCGCGAACGACTGCATGGCCACAATTACGCTGTGCAGTTAGCGGTGACGGCACCGGTCGGCGATGACGGCATTTGCTTTAGCTACAAGGACATCAAAAATCGTCTGCGCTCGCTGTGCGAAGAGCTCGACGAATATACGTTAGTCCCGCAGCTGTCTCCGTATTTAAGAATCGAGCAGGATAGCGATTTTTATATCGTCTGGTTCAACGGCGAAAAAATTCCCTTGCGCAAATCCGATACGCTGCTGCTGCCAATTCGCAACTCGACGGTCGAAGAGTTCGCACGCTATATGCGCGATCGGTTTATGGGCGACGAGAGTTTTGTGCGCGATCGAGCGATTATTGAAATTGTGGTGAAGGTTTCGTCGGGGCCAGGTCAATCGGGCTCGGCGAGTTGGAAGAGTGAGGAATAGTTGTCAGTTAAAGGAAAGTTATCATAACGGCGAAAATCAACTGACAACTGATCCCGAGCGCTAAGCCCGTCGACCGATACTCTTTTCAAAACTTCTTTGGGCTGGTCGATAAGGCTGCCGCTTTCCCGTTGGCTTCTTTCGATAGTATCGCTCTCTGGTAGCAGGGGACATAAACCAGCATGCTTCCGGTGTTTTGAAAAGAGCATTCGGTCGCTGGGCTGTCAAGCTGGTTGCCATCGAATATTCTGCAACTGAAAACTGGTCCTCAGTACCTGATCTCCGCCATGCCGCTAAATTGTTTGGCTAGATAAGTAGCGTAGTTATCGGTCATACCGGAAATAAAATCCACTGCGCGCAACATGCATTGATAGCGTCGCTCTGCTTCCGGCCACGAGGCAAGCTGCGGCGGAAAGGTGTGTTCGCCGATTAAATTGATGAGCCGCTGATGGCGGAAGTTGCTGTCGCCGCCGCGGCCATAGCCAACCGCCGCTTCGATCAAGCTATCCAATAATGTACCGATCACCTGGTATGCGCCGATCTCCAATTCTATTTTGCGGGGATGCTCGAAGACTCGTGTTTTCGCTAACTGTTTTGCGCCCTCGACGACTTCGCGAATCGGATGCGCGCATAGAGCAATCAAGTCGACCGCGACATCGCCGGCCAGTAATTGGTCGTGATGCTGCATAAAGGCCTGCACGCCGGCTTCGATAAAGTGCTCGATAATTTTGCCGCGCAACAAAGCCGCCTTGCGTCCGGGTCGCAGATCGGAGCGCAGTAAATTACGGACCTCTTCGCTATCGGGCAGCACTGGGCGAAGCAGCGGATAAACTTCGTCCCAGTGCAACAGCTCCATTTCCAGGCCATCTTCGAGATCGATGATGCCGTAGCAAAAATCATCCGCCGCCTCGACTAAAAAAGCGAGTGGGTGGCGGCTAAATTGATTGGCTTTCTGCCGGTGCATGCCGGTCGCGCTGCAGACTTCGATAAATGCGTCGCGCTCGGCTGCAAAAGCGCTGAATTTGTCGGCGCGCGGTGCGCTGCCGGCGCGCGCCAATCCCGATAG
>DATIED010000106.1:0-7515 GCA_035455965.1 Spongiibacteraceae bacterium | reverse complement strand
CATAGGTCTCTACGTTAGCGGTACGGCGTTTGGCGGTATGATCGGCCGTGTTGCAACTGGCGCGTTAACGGAAATTGTGTCGTGGCGCGGTGCGCTCGCTACAATCGGTGTGGTTGATCTGATAATGGCCTTCGTCTTTCTGATGCTGTTGCCACCCTCGCGAAACTTCACTACCCGAAAGGGATTATCCGCGCGCGTGCATCTGGCCGCCTGGTACGAACATTTGCGCACACCTTATCTGCCCGCCCTTTTCCTGGTCGGCTTTCTCGCGCTTGGCGGCTTCATGGCTGTTTATAACTACGTGGGTTTCCGACTCTCGGCGCCGCCGTATGATCTCAATCACGCCCAAATCGGCCTGATCTTCTTCGCCTATTTGGGCGGCGTCGCCGCCTCCTCGTTGGCAGGCGCGCTAGCCGATCACGTTGGGCGTGGCCCGGTGCTGCTGGTGGGAGCCCTGATCTTTCTCGTGGGCCTCCTGCTCACGCTGATGCACACGTTACCTATGATCATTGCAGGTATTGTGGTGGTAACCATTGGCTTTTTTGTAGTCCATTCGATCGCCAGTGGCTGGGTGGGCAAGCTTGCCACTCGCGACAAAGGCCACGCGTCGTCGCTCTATCTTCTTGCCTACTATGCTGGCGCAAGTTTGTTGGGTTCAGCTGGTGGCTGGGTGTGGCGGACCGGCGGCTGGGACGCAATCGTCGGCTACTGTGCAGGGCTGCTTGGCATTGTATTTCTCATCGCATTGATGCTGTTTCACGCGAGCGCAAAAACGCCAAAGGTGGCGGCATGATTGTTCGTTACATGCTGCTACATTATTGAATTTACTTCCCACTCGTTGTCCCTTTCACAAGCTAGGCGCACAACTTGTCAGCGCTGTTCTCGTCGTATCAATTAGATACGCTTACCTTGCGCAATCGTATTCTCACGCGAATTGCAGCGACGCGGTTGCGCATTTATCGACGTGTCGAGCGGCAGCTTGTCGTCCCTACAAAAAATTTCAGTGGCTCCGAACTATCAAGTTCCGTTAGCGCAACGGATCAAAGAGGCAACGGGCATTCCGGTGTTCGCGGTCGGCCTGATCACCGAATCACAACAGGCTGAAGATATTATCGCCACGGGGCGCGCGGACATGGTGGGGATTGCGCGCGCAGCGCTCTAACCCGCGCTGGCCATGGCACGCTGCAGCCACACTCGGCGCGACTGTTGAAGCACCTCCGCAATACTGGCGCGCCTCCTCATGGACAACAAAACTTTTTTCAAAAAAAGTAGCCGCTGCCGCAAACTGAAATAATGATCCGAATTTTAAAGACGCAAGGCACACGAGACGTCGGCAGATACGCTCTAGTCGCCGCTCGGATTTATTCCTGGATGAGCGTAAGACGGAACATTGGGCGGCGGAAGCAATTCAAGTCCATCAAGTGAATAAACCGGCAGCTGATGCGCCAATGGAAAGTGAAGACTATAAGCAATCAATCCGGTGCGCTCTCGAGCTGGCCGATGGCAAAGTGCCAGCGCCGTTTCAGCGATGTATTCGATCCGCTCGGTTGGATAATCCGCCGGTGTGAATCTGTCCGCACCCGGCGTACTGATAGCAGTGCTCGGCGCCACCACATTAACCGCGATGTTATCGCCCTCGAGCTCCGCGGCAAGCCCTTGTGTCATCCGGTGCACTGCCACCTTCACGGCCGCGTACACCGTGGCGCCACCACTGCGTTCCCATTCGATGTAGGGGCGCAACGGCGGCATGGCCGTCACAGAGCCTACGTTGACAATCCACCCGGCCCCGCGTTTGCGCATAATTGGAATAGCCTGCTGCGCAAGCACAAAAGGTATGCGTAAGTAGTGGTCAACCGTCAAATCGAAAGTCGATAGGGGCATATCTTCCACGGTGGCATAGTGGGCAACGCCGGCATTGTTGATCAAGATATCAAGCCCGCCTGCTGCCGCAACCGTGCGCTCGACCAATGTGTTCAGATCTTCATGCGACTCCAGATCCGCTCCGACCGGTACCGCATTGCCACCTGCGCTTTTGATCAGCGCCACGGTTTCCGCGAGTGTGCCGGGATACGCCGTCGCGCTATCTACGCTTCGCGCGGTGACGACAACCGTGGCGCCAGCAGCCGCCAGGCGTTGTGCGAAAGCCCGGCCGATACCGCGGCTCGCGCCCGTAATCAATGCCACTTTACCGGCAAGCAATTGTTTATTAGATGACATGAATACTTTCCTCATTGGGATGAATGCGACGCCATCGCGCCAATTGCCAATCGGTTATACACTATGGCGATTTTATCGCATGTAAGACGCGAAAGCCGTTAGCTACTTAGAAATAAATCACCTTTTAGTCTTTTGGATTCCTGCCGGCTATTTTTGTCTAATTAATGCCCCTAAGCGACTTATTTAGATCGCCAACGGCTCCCCCGCTGCCCATTTTTTAACGCGAGGATCCTCGAGATCAAATTGCGGGCATAGTTCGAAAAAAGTTTTATCCGCGACGCACACGCGTTGTAACACGCGCGGTATGCAGCCTGTCATATCGGGACGCGCATGTTGCAATGCGATGTTGTCCCAGATGACCAGATCACCGTTGTACCAGCGATGCTCGTAAATATTGTCGGCGGCGTATAAATATTTAAACAACTCATTGATAAGAGCGTCGCTTTCGGGCTGCGAATAGCCGTCAATACGTGTCGTTTGCAATTCGCTGATATACAAAACGGGCGCACTGGTTTCGGGATGCGGAATAATAGCAGGACGTGTTATCTGCGGCAGCATTGACGGCGGATTGAATGGCAGCTGGCGCTCGGATTGATGCACGTTGATACAGGCGAGTGCGGTGCTACCTGCCAATTTTTCGTGTAACCGTTGCGGCAGATGCTCAAGGGCACGAATGCTGTTTACGTAATTCGTATAAGTCTGACCATCATTAACTTCGAGCGCATGCAGCGATATCACTTTGAAGGGTTGCTCGGTAAACGACAAATCCGAGTGATACGCCAGCGCGCCCGCACCGAGATTACCATCGGTCGAAATCATGCGATACTCGCCCTTCGCCTTCAGCACATTCCCGAGGTAACCGAGCACGCATTCGTGATCCTCCATACTCAGTTTTTGATTGCGGAAAACGAACAAACTGTTTTTATAGAATAAATCGCGAAATTCGCGCTGCTCTTCTGCGCTCAACGGCTTTCGCAAATCGATCTCAAGCTCCAGACCGAACGGTACCAGCTGTCGCAATGGAAATGACGCGGATGATTTAGTCATCGATTGCTCCTTATATTTTATTTTTAATCTCTGCCCATTCCCAGGATGCTTCTGCAGTGTCGACCGCTTCGGCACCAGCCACCCCGAGTGCTTGGCGTGCTTCAGCCAACGGCAGATGCATGACGTCTTCGTATTTTGCGAGAAACAGCGGCCCGGATTCGCGGCCGACGCGCATGCCGCGCTCAATAGACTGCTGGCACACCTGCCAGCATTGCGGATAGTGCAGCATGGTTCGCACCGTGTAGCGCAGCGAGCCGAATATATACATAACCGATAGTTCGCCAGCGAGCGCAGGGCTTAGAAATTTGAAATGACTGGTAATTCGATACCAATACGGCACCAACTCCCCCATGTAGTCGATGCCACCGCCGGTCACCAAATGCTCGAGATCGTGAGTTTGATTGGCACGCACACTGAAATAATCGAGCTGCGTTTTTGGCTCCGGTAATTTATACGTTTCGAGCTCATAATTATTGGAGATAATTTCTTTGTAAAGCAGATTACCCAAGGTGCCATCCGGATACTCTTTAAAATCATCGTTTTTAAAATTGGAAACAAATCGATCGCTTAGCCAAGCATCCAGCTGTGGATTTATCTTTCGCTCTTGCGTAAATAAGTCTTCGATGTAATCGAAATCGCGAATCTCATTGAGGATACCGACGAACTCATACATTTCCGCCTGTGCGGGAAAGTCGGGACCGTTGCGACGTAAACAAATCATCGCGATCCATTCGCGCAGCCGCGCGTGATTAAGGTATTTGGATGAGCTTATTAACACGCTGCTATCCGTGCCGACAGGAGTGACACCACGCAGCAAGTAGGGAACTTCGCTTTTAGCATTCACTAGACATTACCTCTCGATAAGTAGGCGATCGCATCGACGACGCGGGTTGGTTGTTTCAATACTATGGCTCGCCGACTTAGTTCTGTGGACCGCGTACCAGCCGTCCCGGCAGCAAGCCCGTGTGTTTACCGTCGCGGTAGACAGTCATACCGTTAACGAGCGTTGCTCGATAGCCTTCTGCGCGCTGCACTAAGCGTCGGCCGCCGCCCGGTAGATCGTAGGTAATTTCCGGTGCATGCAAACGCAGCTGATCGAAATCGATAATATTGATGTCGGCTTTAAAACCCGGAGCCAGTAAACCGCGATCATTCAAACCAACCGCGGCGGCCGTATCGCGAGTCAAACTTTTGATGATTGTCGGCAGCGTCAACCGTTCGCCGCGCGGGCGATCGCGACCCCAGTGGGTCAGCATAAAGGTCGGATAGCTGCCGTCGCAGATAGTGCCGCAGTGCGCGCCGCCATCGCCGAGACCCGGTACGACGTCGGGGTGTTGCAACATCGTACCGATCGCATCGAGTTTTCCTTCAGGAAAATTGGCGCTGGCGAGATACAACTGACTACCATTTTTGCCTTCGAGTAATAAGTCGTAAGCGAGCTCTTCCGGCTGCACGCCCAACCGACCCGCTTGAGCAGCGATGCTGCTTTCGGGTAACGGCTCATAATTGGGTGGATCGCCAAGCACGAACATATCGGTAAAATTTCGTACCATCCGCCCCAGCACATTGATCGGATTCGGATCGCAGGGTTCGGCGAGAATCCGCGCACGCACATCCGGCAATCGGAGTACCGCGAGTCTCTCTGCCAATGGTAGATGAGCGAGTGCGCGATAACTGGACGTCGAGTAGAAGGGATTGAGGGTAAGCCCGTGGCCGAGGATCATGCCAATTGCGCGCGGCATGACTTGCGCTTTAATCGGCAATCCGTCTGCGTTCGCTTGCGCAATTAAGTCGAGCAGTTGGGGCCAAATAAACGGTCCTCGATTAGGGGCTCCCATCGAAAAGGTGAGCGGCCGGCCGGAGCGCTCAACCAAGCGGCGCATTTGCGCGATAAATGCAGAGCCATCGGTGAAATCGCCCACCATCTGTATCACGCCCTTGCCACTCGCTTTTAATGCCAGCGCCATACCCATGAGTTCTTCTTCGGAGGCATCGAGGGTGGGAATCGATTTGCCGTCGCTAGACCGATGGTACAACGTACGCGATGTCGCAAATCCGAGTGCGCCCGCCGCCATCCCATCGCGCACGATTGCCGCCATCTGCTCGACGTCGGCCGGAGTCGCTGGTTCGCGATCGACACCGCGTTGACCCATGACATACACCCGCAGCGCTGCATGCGGGATATACCCAGCGATATCCATATCGTATTGGCGCGTTGCCAACACATCGAAATACTCGGGAAAAGTCTGCCAATTCCAGGACAATCCTTCCACCAACACTGGGTGCGGAATATCTTCCACGCCCTCCATTAAGCGAATTAGCAGTTCGTGATCAGCGGGTTTGCACGGCGCGAAGCCGACCCCGCAATTGCCGATAACGGCGGTGGTGACGCCGTGCGCCGACGAGGGCACCAAACGGTTCTCCCAAGTGGCCTGACCGTCGTAGTGGGTGTGGATGTCGACGAAGCCAGGGGTCACCAACATTCCTTTGGCATCGATTTCCTCGCACGCGGAGCCCTCAATGTTGCCGACCTCAACTATGCGACCACAATCGATGGCGATGTCCTGTTCGAGCGGCTCGGCACCGGAGCCATCGACGACTGTGCCGCCACGAATAATTGCATCAAATACACGCGCCATTCTCGGCCTCTGGATACTGCTCGCTAGTATTGTTCATGATAATGATTCGGGCAGATCAGGCCTTTTAAAAATGTTTCTTTTTGCGGACTTCGATTTTCAAATACGGCCATCGCGAAAGCTGCACGGCGCTAAAAAGACGCTCCGCGAATAAATCGCCAAGGTATCATTGAGAAATTGATCTATCGATAGTCGGCGGAGCACCCACAATGCATGATCAAATCTATACCGTAGAGGCAATGATTGAAGTACCCGATATCGTCGTGGAGATACGCAATTATTCATATCCGTCGCCGTTCGAAGGTTGCACTGAACGCTCACAGCATACGTTGAGCATGGCATTGTCGCCGCGCATGTCTTACTCGCAATGCGCGTACCGCAATGCCGACCATGCGATGGGACCGTGGGTCGATGTCGGCGACGTTATGTTTGCACCGGTCGGTGTCGTTATGTTTAGTCGCGGTGTCGGTGGTGCCCATCGTCGGCTCTGCTGTAACTTTTCGTCCGACCTTTTTAATAAGGTTACCCAGTTTCGCGATCCCTGGTCCGAGCAAGCGCTGATCGCCTGCTTAAACGTACCTGGCACGACAATAAAGCGCGACTTATATCGACTTGCCGGCGAAGTGGCCGAGCCCAACTTCAACAATGAGACCCTCGTTGCCGCGGTCGGCAATATTCTATTGGTGGAACTGGCGAGATACCTGAGGCGACCGCAACAAACGCAGTTGCTAACACAAGGAAAATTAGCGGCATGGCAACTGCGCCGTATCACCGATTACGTCGAAAGCTCGATTGAGCCTTCGCCGACGGTAGAGCAATTAGCGAAATTGTGTGAGTTGAGCTCGCGGCATCTTGGGCGCGCATTTAAGGAGACGATGGGCCAGACGATTGGGGATTACATCAAAGAAGTTCGTCTGATCAAGGCTAAGAGTTTACTGGCTGATACTCATTTAGGATTAAAGGAAATCGCTTATCGACTGGGATTTTCGAGCCCCAGTAGCTTTTGTGTTGCGTTTGGCAAGGCTTCGGGAATGACACCGAAGCAGTTTCGATTAGAGCGCAAATAGCTATCAGCTTAGTGTAAGGAGAACCGTACACTCTGCGGTTATTACCATTTTTGAATTTTTGTTCCGTTCACTTTGCGCCTTTGAAGTACGATTCGTTCGACCTGCGACCCTTCTGCCTGTTCATACTGTCAAGCATCAATAGTCGGCATGAACTTCAAAATATAAATAGCGCCAAGGCTATTGCAGATGCTTCGATTCGAAATTTGTGCCCCACAGTTGGTTAGGCGATGTGGCAATAGTATGTTTCGAACTCATACACAATTTGCGTTAAAGTAAATGCCCAGCTCGCTCGGTGGCAACGTACCTATCTGAGCTTTTCGAAAAACTGGCGACGATATGCTCCAAGTCTCTCGCTGGGCTAAAAATTGGTTTTGCTGGTGCCCGCCAGCCATTTTCGCGTCCATAAAAGAGCTTCATTGCTGCAATCCTTTGTTCTAATTGGCTCCGCCTGCTGGGCTCACTCCAGCGACCCACTGATTGACAGTCGGCTACCGGATTCACTGATGCGCAAAATGATGAGCGTCAACGTTGGCGAGCCGGTCAGCGAC
>DATIED010000105.1:0-5596 GCA_035455965.1 Spongiibacteraceae bacterium | reverse complement strand
AGGCCGGCCATAACAATTAATATCCAGCCGATCATATAAAGCAGAAAGGATTCGCGCTCGCTTCTTATTTCTTTGCGCCACCACGAGGGCTTGGTCCAAGTCAGCAACGCAACCATTAATACCGCGATGGGATAGCTCAGTGCATAGTTGCCGAAGCTGCTGGTGAAGTAATACCAGGGCGCCGTTTTACCGCTATCCATTCGACCGGCCACCTGCATATGGATAACATCGCGCGCAAACTCGGTGCCATAAAAATGGTTGGCGAGGCCGAGCAGGCCGAACCAGCAAAGCAGTAAAATAGCGCCGGCGATCAGGCCGAATGACAACAGGCGGCGCCACTGCGCCGACAGCAGGTAGTAGCTGCAGACCACACCCGCGGGCATAACCACGCCGAGTGGACCGCGAATGGCAAAGCCTATTATCAGCAACGCGGCCAAGCCGAGAAAAAGCGTCAACGGTTGTCGAGTGGCGGTGTACGCGAGATAAAAGCTCAGTAGCGTGACTGTCGCCACCAATTGGTCGAGGGAAATGGAGCGCGCTTCGTCCAGAAAAGTGACCGTGAGTAGCTCGAAGCAGACCGTTGCCAGCGCCCACTGCCGGGAGAAGCGCGCCACCAATCGATAACTGATGGCGAGATTCAATGCCGCCGCGAATGCGCTGGGCAAGACCGCCGATAATTTTGTCACCGCGCCGAACGGCTGCGATACCAACCAGATCAAGAGGGTCGAGGTCGCCGGGTAATCGGCATAAGGCGCGCCGTAGGTGGTGGGAAACCAGCTCGGTCCGTGACGCCACATTTCCTGCGCAAATAATGCAAAACGCGAATCGAATTCGACGAAGGGTTGCGTCCAGATACCGACAGTAAACAGAAGCAGCGCCAATGTGCCAATATACAGCGATTCCCTTTGTGGATCGGCATCGGCAAATAGATCTCGCATAAACTCGCACCTATGGGATAGCGAAATTCGATAACGAAATGGCGGATCTTAATTCGGCATTCTTACGTGAGTCTGACTGCAGGGCTGTGACGCAGATCAATCAATCGATGGTAGATTCTAATTATTTAAGCTTGATTAAAATTTTAAGATGTTCGTGTTAGGGTAAGCAGCGCCGCCGGTTGCGGCTATCATCGCGCTGTCCTTTCTGGAGCCAGGCAAATTCGTGAGCAATCTATCTGAAGCATCGAGCAACTCACCTAAAACGTCGAGCAAGCCACTTGAACTACCCGGCAGTCCGCGTGCTTTAAATATATTGTTCTGGGCGTTGGCCATCGCATTGCTGTTTTGCAGGCTCGGCAATAGTGCGCCTTGGCAATCGGAGGACCGCTGGCTGGAGGTCGCGCGCGAAATGCTGCTCAGCGGCGATTATTTTTCGCCTACTATCAACGGCACGATTTATTTTGACAAACCCTTATTAAGTTATTGGCTGGTGCTGGTCGCGACCGCCGCGACCGGCGGGCTCAGCGAATTGGCAATGCGCGCGCCGAGTGCGTTATCGGCACTCGCCGCGCTTTGGATCACTATCGACCTGGGACGGCGTCTCTGGTCGGAGCAAGTCGGCCGGCTCGCGGGTTGGATTTTGCTGACCTGCTTCGGCTTTTTGCAGTGGGGGCGGCTCGGCGAGGCCGACATGGCGAATTTAGCCGCGACCATTGCCGCCGTTGGCTGGTATTGGCGACGGCGCGATACACCGAGCTTTTCCGGCTATCTGGGCTTTTATTTGATCATCGCGGTCGGCGCGCAACTCAAGGGCTTGACCGCGGTGGTGGTACCGCTGCTGGCATTGCTGCCGGACATGTTAACGAACAGGCGCTGGCGTTTACATATCAATGTCGCGCATCTATTGGCGGCATTAATAGCAGCCACCGTTTATTTTCTGCCATTTATGTTTGCTGCCAGTCACAGCGCGTCGCATGCCGTCGCTGCGACGCAGCCGAGTGGATTAGGCTTAGTCGTGCGCGAAAATATAGTGCGCTATTTTGCGCCGTTCGATCACACCGAGCCGATCTATACTTATCTGATCGCGATTCCTCAATATACTTTTCCATGGTCGCCGATCGTCGTCGCTGCTTTGATTGCCGGTTGCCGGGAAAAATTTCGCAGTGAAAATAATGTGCGCTGGGTTCTGTACGCGCTGGCGCTGATTTTTCTATTTTTTTCGCTGTCGGGTTCGCGACGCAATTATTATATTTTGCCGATCCTGCCCTATTGCGTGCTGTTGAGTGCACGCTATCTCAGCGATTTAAAATTTCCGCGCTTGCGCCGCTTGGCGATTAGTCTATCGATCGCGCTGCTGATCGCGGTCGGTTTGCTGCAGGCCGCGCTACCGCTACTACAATCGCTATTGCAGCAGCGTCTGGGAGCGACGTTGCCGCACGAAACTATGCTGCTCTGTGCGGCAATTGGCTCTATGAGCTTGTGCTTCTTGGGCGGGCTTTATTGGTGGCATCGCCGGCAGCGCGGCGCGGCCGTCGTTGCGATCGTCGGTTCGGCAACTGTTCTGTGGGCGGGTTTCTTTTTTGTACAGTTGCTGGTGTTGGATCGCTATCGCACCGAAGCGCCATTCGCACGTGCGCTTAAGCCGCTTGCGGCGTCGGTGGCGGCGGCCGACACCGCGATGTATCGCGAGCGGCCGATCGGGCGCCTGCTGTATTACTCGGATGTTCGCTTACCGGTGCTGCAGCTAAATAATGCCGCCGAACTGCAGAAATTTATCGAAACGCCGCCGTATCCGAAATTGGTGTTAGTCGCTACGAAATATCAGCGCGAACTCCCCGAGAGTTTACGCAATCGTGCGCCCGATCTGGTCGAGCAACAACATGCGTGGGAGAAAAAAGCCGACGATAAACTAAGCGCGTGGCGCATAGCCGCCAAAGACGGCTCATAAATTTTAAAAGATTGTTAATGAATTAAATGCGCCGCGTGGAAAAAAAGCAGCTCGCGCATTTAAACATGTTGGAGTCCCTGCGCTACGGAAACTTCAATGCAGCGACGAATTAGTGGTTGCCGATCGTCGAGTTTTGCGCGGCGGTTTTGATCAACGCGCCGTCGGCTTCCAGCAGAAAGCCGTCGGCCACCGCGTTGTCGACCGAGGCGCCGACGGCTGCGACATAAGCCGCATGCGTCGGGTAGAGACTGCCCAGTGTGGCATCGTCGAATAATTCCGTGGTGCCGAACAGGAAACAAAAGCCGCTGCCGGTCTGGCCGGCGCCGGACAGCTTGGCGATTGGCACATCGACGTAGGGCGTGCGCACGCCGCCTAAGACATTGCCGAGATTATCGTACACATAAGCGGCCGGAGAGCCCGCTGTTTGCAGACGCTGCGCATTGGCCGGCGCGGTGCCGGTGGCGATCCAATTTTGCAATGCGGCAAACGCGGCGCTGACGACAAAGTGCTGCGGGCCCGAATTGATCGGCTTGGCGCAGCTGATAATGCCGGGCACCGGGCTGTCTATCGACACTACATTGGCGAAGCTCGGATCGTTGCCGAGATCGCCGGCGCCCAGGGTTGTGTAAGTATCGGCGTGTGCGGTGCCGGCGACTTCCCACAACCGGAATGTATCGCTGTCGGCCTGGCGGTCGGGTAGCGAGCCGAGCAGGAATAAATCCGATTCGGTCTGCAGCATCATCACCGGTACCTGCAGATCGCTGCGCACATTGACGACGTCCGGAGCCGGTACGTCGGCCTGCGGCGCTGCCGATAATGGCGCGCTGCCGGCGCCGCGGCTGTGAATAAAAAAGCCGTCGAATAATTGGTTGGTTGCAAGCGCGTTGACGTAAGTAGTCATGCGAAATGCCGATTGCGATTCGCCGGCGGCGATCGCATGTTCGATCTTCAGGCCGCCCAAAGGATCGATGCCCTGCGGGTGTAACACCGCTTGCGCCGCCTGCGAATACATATCGTAGGAGAAGCTATCGCCAGGATGCAGCAGCGAGCCATAGCGCGCCGGATTGACCGTTTTCAGATTAAAATTGACGACGCCTTGAATAATGCCGGCGCCCCCATCGACTCCTACTTTCTGCGCCGAGACGCCGACCCAGGCGTAGCCGCGGCGAATTAACTCGTTGTGCGCCATTACCCAATCCGGCGCGGCGTCGAGCCCGCCGCTGACGTTCAGCCACTCGACGATAACCGTACCGTTGAAATCGCCATCCCGAATTGGCCGGTATACCATAATGCGGGTTTTATAGGCGGCCGCTGCGTCTTCGGCCACCGACCATTTACCATCGCTGGTCAGCGGCGTTTTAGCCACATAGCTGTGCGCGCTGCCAGAAATAAAATACTCCGCCTGCTGGTAGCCAACCGAGTCCAGAGGAAAACCGGTCGCACTGATAAAGGCATCGCCGGCTATCGGGCCTTCCACTGTGGGATTGGCAACGCTGGGGTTTTCGTCGCTGGGGCCGTTGGCAATATGACTGGAGCTGCCGCCGCCACAACCGCCGAGCAGTGCGCTCATCAAGACGGTGCATAACAGACGGGCATAGGGTCGGCGACGCGCGTGAGCGAGCGAGCGGTTTTTTATAGTCATGGCGATGAGTCCGATCAAAGCGGGTGAGATTATTTTTACTGTGCAGCGAACGTACAGAAAGCCGACATAAGCGTCAAATATTAAATTTTACTCACAATGTCTTTTGCGGTGGACGGCGCGCCCGGAGAGAGGGTGTTAAACGCGGCGCAATTTAGCCGCGTGGCAATAATTAAAGATCGGCAAGGCTAAACACAGTGCGTCCATTCTGTGTTTGAATTGCCAGTTGGAAGATAACGGCTGGCGTTGTAGCGACGCAGCGAAGCTTCATTTCTCTCATACGGCAGGTAGATTTATTATGATCAGAGTCGCCATTCTTTATCCGAACACTCCGGGCAGCACTTTCGATGCGGCTTATTATCGGGAAAAGCACCTCGTGCTGGCGCGCGAATTACTGACGCCGGAACTGACTGCGATCGAGTTTGATGTCGGTATCGCCGGCGCCAAAGGCGCGGCGCCGTTTCACGGCGTCGGTTATCTGTCGTTTCAAACGATGGAAGCCTTTCAGCAGGCATTTGCGCGCGCCAGCGCACAGCTCGGCGAGGATGTGCCGAAGTACACCAATGTCGAGCCGACCTTGCAGATCAGCAGCTACGAAAAACTGCTGTAACTCATTCGTTGCTGTAACTTATTCGTCGCTGTAACTAAGTCGTTGGCCGGCGGGTCGTCGCAATAAAATAAATTCTCCATACAATAAATCAGCCGGCCCGCCGCTGCCGAGGAAGCAAAAATGCCGATTGTCATTCGCGCCGCGCTGGAAACTATTGCCGACGATTGTCTATTTACCGAGGATCCGCGCTGGCATGCGGAGCGTTTATATTTTTCCGACACCATTGCCGGCCGGGTTTGCGCGGTCGATGCCGCGCGGCGCTTAGAGGTGGTCGCGCAACTCGACGATCACTGCTCCGGTCTCGGTTTCATGCCCAACGGCGATCTGCTGATCGTATCGGCCGGCCAGCGCCGCTTGCTGCGGCAGCATGCCGACGGCATTGCGTTACATGCCGATCTGGCCGCGCTGGCGCCGCAGGGCATCAACGATATGGTGGTGGATCGACAGGGGCGCGCGTATGT
>DATIED010000104.1:0-2252 GCA_035455965.1 Spongiibacteraceae bacterium | reverse complement strand
TCAGCGAAATAGCGCGCGCCGCTGAAGTCAGCGCCGATACCGTACGGTTTTATACCCGAGCCGGTCTGCTGCACCCGCGCCGCAATCCCGATAACGGCTATCAGCTGTACGCGACGGCGGATTTGCAGCGCCTGCGCTTCGCGCGCAAGGCGCGCCAACTGGGCTTCAGCCTGAAAGAAGTGACGGCCATTCTGGGCGATGCCGATACGCAGAAATCGCCGTGCCCACAGGTGCGCGACCTGTTCGCGCTGAAGCTGGCAGCGGTCGAGCAACAGTTACAAGAGTTGACCGAACTGCGCGACCGCATGCGCGCGGCGACTCAACAATGGCAGGACATGCCGAATGGTGCGCCGGATGGTCACACCATTTGCCGCTTGATCGAATATTGGGATGTACCGTCCACCGCCGGAGAATCTCGCAATGCCTGCGCCAATCACTGAGCACCCAGCCTCTAAACATACAGCGACTATCGCGCTGGACATTCAAGGTGCCACCTGCGCCGGCTGCGTGCGCAAAATAGAAAATGCCCTGCGCGCGGTGCCTGGCGTTGTGCAAGCGGAAATGAATTTCGCCACGCGCCGCGCCAGCGTCGAAGGCGATATCAGCAGCGACACTTTGATCGCGGCGGTGCGCGGTGCCGGTTACGACGCTTCGCTGCCGGTCGCCGAGGTGGATAGCAGCGCCGACGAAGCACTCGAACAGGCACGCCTGCAAGCGCATTATAAAAAGTTAACTCGCGATATGAGCCTGGCGCTGGGGCTCGGCGTGCCGCTGATGTTATGGGGCATCCTTGGTGACAAGCTGATTGGGGGCGACAGCATGATGGTGACGGCCGGCACCATCGGCCAATTGCTTTGGACCGCTGTCGGTATTTTAACGCTGGCGGTATTGATGTTTGCCGGCGGCCACTTTTTCCGTGGCGCCTGGCAGGCGTTTAAACATCACAACGCGACGATGGATACGTTGATCGCGATCGGCACCGGTAGTGCGTGGTTGTATTCGATCGTCGTAGTGCTGCTGCCCGATATTTTGCCGATGGCAGCGCGCCACGTTTATTTCGAAGCCAGTGCGATGATTATCGGCCTGATCAATCTCGGCCTGGTATTGGAAATTCGCGTGCGCGGCAAAACGTCGGAAGCGATCAAACGCCTGCTCGATCTGCGGCCGAAAACCGCGCATGTTTTGCGCGCCGATGCGGAGATAGATTTAGCGGTTGAGCAAGTCGTTATCGACGACATTATTCGCGCGCGCCCCGGCGAACGCATAGCCGTCGATGGCGAAGTGCTCGATGGCGATAGTTATGTGGATGAATCGATGCTGAGCGGCGAGCCGATGCCGATACATAAAAAAAAGGGCGACGCGGTGGCAGCCGGCACTATCAATCAAAGCGGTGCTTTAACGTATCGCGCCACGCGCATCGGTCGCGATACCGCGCTGGCGCGCATTATCGAGCTGGTGAAAAAAGCGCAGGGCGCCAAGCCTTCGATCGGTCGCCTGGCCGATTCGATCGCTGCGGTATTCGTGCCGACGGTATTGCTCATCGCCATTGCTGCCGCGTTGTTATGGTTTAACTTCGGCCCGGCGCCGGCCGTCGCGCATATGTTGATCGCTGCCACCACCGTTTTAATAATTGCCTGTCCGTGCGCGCTGGGCTTGGCGACACCGATGTCGGTGATGGTCGGTGTCGGCAAAGCAGCGGAGGCTGGCGTGTTGATTCAACGCGGCGAAGCTTTGCAAACCGCCGGGCAGCTCGACGTTATCGTGCTGGATAAAACCGGCACCATAACCGAAGGTAAACCGGAAGTCATCGAACTGTTTTCCGTCGATGGCAACGAACAGCAAGTGCTGCATCTCGCAGCGTGTATCGAGCAATATTCGGAGCATCCATTAGCAAGCGCCATCGTACGCGCCGCCAGCAGTAAAAACACCAAACCCAAACCGGCGCGCAATTTTATTGCACACAACGGTCGCGGCGTCAGTGCGCAGCTCGACGATAGAACACTGCTGTTCGGCAATCGCCGCTGGCTCGAACAACAAGGCATCGATTGCAGCGTCTTGTCGAGCGCGGAACAAAAAATTATCGCGCAGGCCGGGACACCGTTATTTCTCGCGCAGGTTATCGCCGAGCAAAAGCAATTGCTCGGCGCGATCGGTGTCGCCGATCGCATCAAAGCCGATTCGCGCGCCGCCATCGAGCGCCTGCATAGGCGCGGCTTGGCCGTGGTGATGCTGACCGGCGATATCGAAGCATC
>DATIED010000103.1:0-3346 GCA_035455965.1 Spongiibacteraceae bacterium | reverse complement strand
ACCGGCCAGCGTCCAGCGCGCGAATATCTGCCTGCACGCTCTTTAGCGCGCGCGGCCACGGTTTTTGATCGCGCAATGTCGGTGGGAGTGTCGCAATCGCAGCTATCGCACTATTGCGATCGGCGTACGGGCCGACCACGACAATGTAGCGCGATCGGCCCTTGAGCTGCGCGCGGTAGGAGTGCAGCTTTGTACCGTCGACAGTTGAGCCGATAAATCTTGCTACCGCGCTGGCGGATTCGGCGCTCAGCACCTGCAGGATAAATTGATCGGCAGACCACCCCAGCAGCTCGCGCTCGTCCGCACTTAAATCGCGTGCGGCCGCTTCTGCAACAGCCTTCGCCTGTATCGGTGTAGAGTGCGGTGCAGACTGCGGTGCGGGCACGGGCGTCGGTAGCGCTGTCACCACGCGAGGCGCCGCCTCAGACTTTACAGACGGCTGCGCTGGCGGCTGTACAATTTTTTGCGGCGCTGCCGCCGTCGGCGCAGCAGAGACCGGCGAAACGGCCTGCGGCTCCGGCACACGCGCCGCCGCTACCGGTGCCGGTGCCGGTGCGATTGTTTGCGGCAAGACCAGCGGCACGCTGCGCCGCTCCGACAATTCTGCCGAAGACGCTGCTACTGACGCCGTATTTGCAGGCGTTGGCGGCGCTTCATGGTTCGCGCCACTGCGCAGCAGCAATACGACGACGATGCACAATAACGCTACGACAACGCCGACATGGCGCGGGGGTAAGTTTTTGAGAGTGGCAACAAGCGTAGAAAAGCTGCGCGAGGATGTAGGGGTTGCTCCTGGAGCCAGTAGCGTGGGCAACCATTCGTGAATGGCGGCGAAATTACCGGCGCTGTGTCGGTACAGCTCGCGCAATTGACTATCGGAGAACGGCGCTGGCTCGCGAGAGCCCGCCGCCTGTAACCGCGTCAATACATAATCGGCGGTCTCGCGCGCGTCGAGCGGTGGCAGCTCGATGCGCTCGACAGCATCGGCACCGGCTTGCTCGCAGGCAGTAATCAGATCCGGCTCGCCGGCCAACAATAAACGTAAACGCCCGCCGGCACTGCGCGCCAATACTAAACACTCAACCAATACCGGCACCGCCAACAAATGCGCATCGTCGAGGATCAATGCGATCGGCTGCGGTTCGCGTCCAGCGGGCTGCCATTGCGCGAATGCGGTGATCAAGGTCGCATTATCCTGCGCCACGGTGGCGATCAAACCCAGCTTCGCAGCGATCGCCCGGCGAATCTCCGCACCGTCCATCATCACGTTGGCTTCGATGCGACAGTTATCGGTTAATTCGCGCAGATCGAGCAGCACTTCGTCGAGCAGGCGAGATTTCCCCACACCGCGCGCACCGCTGAGCAGCACGATGCCGCTGGAGAAATACAGCGCGTGTACGACTCGTTGCGCTAAAAACCGCCGCTGGCCACCGACAAAAAAGAAGTCGGTCAATGTACCCGGCGCGAACGGATCGACCGGCAGGCCAAAACGCTCTTGCAGGGTAGCAGTATGCATATTCATTGCATTCTCGTACTCATGGCAGCGCCAAGCGTATTATCTTGCCGCCAGACACGCTTGCAGCGTGGCCAACGGAAAATCGGTAGTCACCACGGCTTCGCCGATAGCCTTCAGCAGCACTAAGCGCAATTGGCCATCCAGCACTTTTTTATCCACGGCCATTAATGCCAGAAACTGTTCGACCGCCATATCGTTGGGCGGCACGATCGGCAGACCGGCACGCGTTAATAAGCTGCGCACATCATCCACTTCGCGTGTCGTCAGCCAGCCGAGCCGAGCCGACAAGTCGGCGGCCATTGCCATACCCACCGCTACCGCCTCCCCGTGCAACCATTCCCCGTAGCCCTGCGCAGTTTCGATCGCGTGCCCGAAGGTATGACCCAAATTCAGGGTGGCGCGCACGCCGCCCTCGTGCTCGTCGGCGGCCACAACATTGGCCTTGTTGAAACAGGAGCGATAAATCGCCTCGTCCAATAATGCCGGATCGCGCGCCATCAAACCGCCGATGTTGATTTGCAGCCAGGCATAAAACTCGCGGTCACAGATCAAACCGTATTTAATCACTTCGGCTAAACCGGCGGAAAATTCCCGGTCGGGCAGCGTGCGCAAAGTAGTGGTATCGATCACTACGCAGCGCGGCTGGTGAAAAGCGCCGATCATATTTTTACCGAGCGGATGATTGACGCCGGTCTTACCGCCCACCGATGAATCGACCTGCGCCAATAAGGTAGTCGGCACTTGAATGAAAGCTACACCGCGCTGATAGGAGGCAGCCGCAAAACCGGTCATATCGCCAACGACTCCGCCGCCGAGAGCGAGCAGTGTCGTCGTGCGGTTATGGCGGCCGGCAAGCAGCTCGTCGAATATCGTATTCAGCTGCGCCAACGTTTTATGTTGTTCGCCATCCGGCAATACCACGCTGCTCACCTGAAAATCGGCGTCCAGCGCAGCGCGCACAGTATCGAGATAGAGCGGGGCAACCCGCTCATTGCTGACGATACAAACCTGGCGGCCAGCAATATGTGGAATATACAAATCGCGGCGCGCCAATAACTGCTCGCCGATATAAATCGGATAACTACGGGTACCTAAAGCAACGGTGAGGGTGCGCATACAGGGATCGTTTTCGTGTTGGAACAGCCCTGCACGATAACGCGCAGCATGGTCTTGTGGCAATGTGTTGTAGAAAGGTGTGGCGGCAACGAAGGTAGCAACGAAGAAAATATCGCGCTCAGCCGAGCTGGCGAAGACGCTCGGCTAAATCCTGCGCCACGACTTTTGGCCCCCGGCCATCGGTATCGACGATGATAGCGGCGACCTCGCGAGACAGCGGCTCGCGAACTTGCATGAGTTGGGCTAATACCGCGGCGGGATCGTCGTTTTGCAACAGCGGGCGCTTGCGATCGCGGCTGGTGCGCCGCACCTGCTCTTCGACAGAGGTATGCAGATAAATAACAATGCCGCAGGTGCTCATCAAGCGACGATTTTCTGCGGACATGACGGCGCCACCGCCGGTAGAAATCAATACGCCATCGAGCGCGCTCAACTCTTTGAGCGCAGCCGACTCGCGCAGGCGAAACCCCGCCTCGCCCTCCTTGTCAAAAATCCACGGGATATCGACGCCACTGCGGCTTTCGATTTCGCGATCGACATCGGCGAATTCGAGATGCAACTCATCGGCGAGCATTTTACCGATGGTAGTTTTGCCGGCCCCCATGGGGCCGACCAGAAACAAACGCTTTACTGCTGACATGCAAGTTAGTCGACCAAAGCGTCCGCCAAAATTCGCGGCGTTACGAAAATCAACAATTCTTGTTTGGTTTTGGT
>DATIED010000102.1:0-4309 GCA_035455965.1 Spongiibacteraceae bacterium | reverse complement strand
AATCGGCAACCGATACCGAATCGGCTCCGAGCGCCGCGCGATATGCAGAATGCACAACAGCGCGACGACAGTCAGCAAAGCGGGAAGATCGAAGACTTTAACGAGATTTTTGGAAAGACTGTCGTCCACCAGATTGAGATTGATATCGCTGTGGCCAGGCTCGGTTTTATCGTCGACCGCGCCATCCCAGGCATGCACCGCTTGCGGCGGCTCGGCGCCGTCGTTGCACAAATGCCAATGCGCCCCGCTCACGCGT
Source organism: Spongiibacteraceae bacterium (assembly GCA_035455965.1). Classification (GTDB taxonomy): domain Bacteria; phylum Pseudomonadota; class Gammaproteobacteria; order Pseudomonadales; family CAMLJR01; genus CAMLJR01. The sequence continues at coordinate 4,053 of DATIED010000102.1, read as the reverse complement.
ACGACCAGTACGATGAGGCATAGCAGCCAAAACCAGGCGGATTTTTGTCTTCGGGCGAAATTCATCGGTGGATGATGGCAGCAGATAGCACCTGCTGGCAAGCGCCGTGTAGCGCAGGGCATCAGCTAAATACAAATGCCATCGGGTATCCACACATAGCCGGTATCGGTATCGCCAAATACTCTGCCGTCGCAACCCGCTGCATTTAATCCGGCTACATACAGGCACACCACGGAATCCAATGCGTCTTCGTTGGATTTCAAAGCTTGTCCGGCCAGCGACAGAATGCGATCTGCATCGAAAAATAGTGCGGCGCTATCGGGGATCTTTAATGATAGTTTTTCGCTGCCTGCCAATTGCTTGAGCAGATTAGCAAGCTGGGCCTGTCCCAACCTCCGCTCCGCAACCGCGCCCTTTTTATAGGGCAGGCGCCTGCTTAAACCGAAAATTTCGATCAGCGATGCATGCGGATAACATTCGAATTGCCAGCGCTCGCCGGCGAGATGCGTAAATCCGCGCTGCTGTAAATACCGCGATAAATACGCGCTGGCTGCCGCCGGATAGAGCGTGGTATTGCAGGCATGGCAGGACGCGCCTCTGCCGCCGTACATCGAGCTGATTTGTTTTTCGGCGGCGCGATGACCCGTGGCATTTTTTATGATCAGCGGTGCATCGATCGCCACCGCGCTCAGGTCATCGATAGCGTTCAACCGACCGATCACCGACTCGATACCGATAACGGCAGGATCGATGCCACGTAAATGCAACACACCGTTATCGAGATAACCATGGGCGATGGCGGAAGGGGTTTTTTCCGTTTGCCACGCCAGATCCACGCCCGCTAAAAACAAGTTTTTATCCCGCCTTTCGTCAATCTCAAACCGCCGATCTCGCGCTATCAATCGCACTATTAGTTTTTGCTGCAATTATGTGACATCGCCGTACTACTCACCGTACTACTCACCGCACTACTCACCGCACTACAACTCTGTCATACGCACGCCATCTACGCACTTTATTCTCGCAAGCTGCATCTGTCTTTAGCAAACTTTTGCGGCGCACCGATCGACGCGGCCAATTATTTTCGCGCCTGCGATGCAAAAACTTAAAACCTGGAGGTGGACTATGGATTTATCAGTGACGATTAATTCGAGAGCGTCGTTCAGCCCTGCATTCAAACCGAAAACTTCGAATGCAGCCGACGACACGGACATTCATGCGGCCCAGAATAACCCCGAATTGCCGAAATCGCCGGCCACCGATAACGCAAAGCGCGCGTGGATCATCGTCGACGAGGATTGGTGGTAGTGGTAAGAATTGTAAGCGGCAGATTAGTTATACCGCTGCATTGTGAAACTGCGCTGAATCTGTAATGACGAAATCGCTGAATTTTAGCGATGCTCAGCGCCTACATTTCGGCCTGCAAATGTATTGCCGGTTACTGCGATCAATGGGCTCTCTGCGCAGCCCTTTGCCTGAATGCAAATACCAGCACCGCAATCGCCAGCATTAACGCCGCCGAAGCCGAGTAGCGACTCAACGCCAGACCGCCATGTTCCAGCGGTTTATCGAGAAAATCGCCAACCACCGCGCCGAGTGGTCGCGTTAAAATAAATGCGGACCAGAACAAAGCCGTGCGCGAAATATTGGTAAGGAAATAGGCCGCCGCGATCAACGCCAATAACGCTCCAAAAATAGTGGCGCTGCCGAGATAGCCGAAAGCCAGCGAATCCGCGCACCAATCGCCCAGCGCAGTGCCGAGCGTTTGCGAGAACATTATGGTTACCCAGTAGAAAATTTCGACGCGCGGCGTGCTTACCGTATCGATGGCGATCGAGCCTTCGCTGCGCTGCCATGCAAATAACGATGCTATCAGTAAAGCTAGCAACAAGGCGGTACCGCCCGGATACCCGATACCTAACGAGCGGTCGGCGAAATCCGCCAATGTCGTGCCGACCGTGGTGGTGGCGATAATCGTTAACCAATACAGTACCGGGTGAAATTTTTCCGCTTTAATTTGTGCGAGCACGGCAGCGATAAAAATGACCGCGAATATGCCGGTGCTCAGCAGATAGCCGAAATTCATCGACATGGAGAGCGCATCGCCGCCAGTTTCGCCCAAGGTAGTGGCGAAAACTTTAATAATCCAGAATAGCAGCGTTACCTCAGGAACCTTACTCAACGCCTTTTTTGCCGTCATCGCGATAACCCTATAAATTGCACACCAATTAAGATCGCGAAAGCGCCGGCGAACTTATCGATACGGTCTTCCACCATTAAATGGTCCTACGGAGGCCCTATAACATAGTTTATATGGCGCGCGCCTTAACTAAAGACTCGCGGTGCCAAACAGAGTATGCATCCCGAACATTACTCCAGCCTTAATGCCGCCCTGGTTTTAATGGTGCGATGGATTTAATGGTGCTGCGGTTTTAATGCAAGAAGCGGAATAACGGGTGTTGTGGCCGAAAGCGGAAAATTAAGGATCAGAGATAACGGATTTTATTATTTATGCCGCCGCGTCGATCCACGCAATCTGTTTTACAGTCAATTCAAGCCGGCATAATTTTTATATTCGACATAATTTCTGTGCCGCCTGCTCGAGGATCTGATCACTTTTTGCAAAGCAGAAACGGATCAGGCGCTGCCCGGCCGGCGGGTCGCGATAAAATACCGACAGTGGAATCGCCGCCACTCCGACCTCCCGCACCAGCCAATCGCAAAATTGCAGATCGGTTTTGTCCGGCGCGATGGCGCTGAAATCAGCGAGCTGAAAATAGGCGCCGGCTACCGGCAACAGGCGCAGCTTTGCAGTCGCCAATAAATTTCGGAAGCGATCGCGGCGTGCCTGATAAAAATCCGACAACTGCAAGTGATGCTGCGTTTCGTGCTCCAGCACTTCTGCCAGAGCGAATTGCGCCGGCGCGAAACTGCTGAAGGTCAAATACTGATGCACCTTGCGAAACTCTTCCGACAATAAGCGCGGCGCTACGCAGTAGCCGATTTTCCAACCGGTGCAATGATAGGTTTTACCGAACGAGCTGACGATAAAACTGCGCTGCGCCAATTCGGTATGCCGCGACAGGCTGCGATGCGGCTGACTGTCGAACACGATATGTTCGTAAACCTCGTCCGATAAAATATAAATGCCGGTAGCGCGCGTTAATTCAGCGAGCGCTTCGAGATCGTCGGCGCTCAGCACGGCACCGCTCGGATTATGTGGCGAATTGACGATGATCATCCGCGTCTTCGCAGTGATCGCTTGTTTGACGCGTTGCCAATCGACAGCGAATTGGTCGCCCGCCTCTTTATAACTAGTTAAGGGGACATGCACGGCTATACCATTATTGAGCTCGATCGCCGGCTCGTAACTGTCGTAACAGGGGTCGAACACGATCACTTCGTCGCCGCTGCGCACCACGGCGGCTATCGCCGCGAATATCGCTTCGGTCGCACCGGAGGTCACGGTCACTTCGCTATCGGCATCGACAGTGCGGCCATATAACGCCTGCACCTTGGCGGCGATTTGTGCGCGCAGTGCCGGCACCCCCGCCATCGGCGCGTATTGATTGCGGCCATCGTTCATTGCCCGGGTCAACGCATCGCGCAAACGCTGCGGTCCTTCGAAATCGGGAAAGCCCTGCCCCAGATTCAGCGCTCCGTATTCGGTCGCGAGCTGACTCATCTCCGTAAACACGGTGGTGCCGACTTTCGGTAATTTGGTTTCGATCTGCATCGTTAACGACAACTCGCGAGCCGTCACTCGTCCGGTGTCGGCAATTTAAAAAAATAAAGCCCGCAACTTGGCGGGCTCTCAGTTTAATCGCAGAACTGCGGACGATCCATATCGATTGCGCGTCGAACCAATCTATTCGGCGCCATTCACTCAGTCAGCGACGGCTGCGCGACTCAACTCACCAGCTCAAACGCATCGAGCTGCGGCGCCAGCATCTCCTGCGCGAAACGCGCGCGTGTCCATGGCCAGGTTGCGGGCACGCCCTCGGCATCGAGATACCAGCTATTGCAGCCGGAGCCGAAGATGGTGGTTTTGGC
>DATIED010000101.1:0-2399 GCA_035455965.1 Spongiibacteraceae bacterium | reverse complement strand
CGTTGATACGCTCGGTCGCGAACAACTGTGTGATATCTCGCAGCAGGCCTTGCCGATCATGCGCATGAATCGCCACCTCGACCGGATATGTAGCCTGCTCGTCGCCCCAGCTCACCTCGATAATGCGCTCGGGCTCGGCGTACTGCAGCTGCAAAATCTTTGCGCAGTCCTGCCGATGCACGCTGACGCCGCGCCCCACCGTGATGTAACCGATGATGGCATCGCCGGGTACCGGTTTGCAGCAGCCGGCGATATGCGTCAGCAAATTGCCGACGCCGCGAATGTGGACCGCGCCGGCTTGATCTTTACTCGCACGTTTACGCAGCAGCTGCGGCGGCAGCTCCACCTGCTCGTCGCCGACCAACAAGGCCTGCGCCGCGTGTAATACTTGGGTTGCGCTGAGACTGCCGACGCCGACTGCCGCGTACATATCTTCGACCGTTGCACTGCGCACGCGTTCGGCAACCGATTTGTAATCCAGGCTGGTGAGCGCCAGGCGTTTGAATTCTTTTTCCAATAAATTGCGGCCGGCGGCGATATTGTCTTCGCGCGCCTGCTGGCGAAACCAGGTCTGCACTTTGGCGCGCGCGCGCGTGCCCTTCAAATACCCCAGATTGGCCTGCAACCAATCGCGGCGCGGCGAATTGTCTTTACCGGTGAGAATTTCCACCTGCTCGCCGGTCTGCAATACATAGGTGAGCGGCACGATGCGACCGTTGACCTTGGCACCGCGGCAGCGATGTCCAACCTCGGTATGAATATGATAGGCAAAATCCAGTGGCGTCGAACCGTGCTCGAGATTGATCACGTGGCCTTCCGGCGTAAAAACATAAACGCGATCCTGCGCGCGGCTGAATTGCTCCGTTAGATCGGAGACCGCACCGGTCTCCTCGTGCCATTCCAATACCTGCCGCAGCCAGGCAATTTTTTCTTCGTAGCTGTTGACGGTCTTGTGCTGCTTATCGGCCCCCTTATAGCGCCAGTGCGCACAGACGCCAAACTCCGCCTCCTCGTGCATATCGAAGCTACGAATCTGCACCTCCAATACTTTACCGGCCGGGCCGATAACGGCGGTATGCAACGAACGGTAACCGTTGTCTTTCGGGTTGGCGATGTAATCGTCGAATTCGTTCGGCACGTTGCGCCATAAACCGTGCACGATACCTAGCGCCGCATAACAATCCTTGACCTCCGGCACCAGCACGCGCACCGCGCGAATGTCGTAAACCTGCGAAAAGCCGATACCCTTGCGCTGCATTTTGCGCCAGATGCTGTAGATATGTTTAGCGCGCCCGGAAAACTCCGCTTTGATGCCGGCCTGCTCCAGCGCCGCGCGCAGTTCGGCTATCACCTGCCCGATATAGCCCTGGCGATCGAGGCGCTTCTCATCGAGCAATTTGGCGATTTTTTTGTACGAGTCGGGCTGCAGATAACGGAACGAAAGATCTTCCAGTTCCCATTTGATATGACCAATACCGAGCCGATGTGCCAACGGCGCGTATATATCCGCCACTTCGCGCGCGACGCGATAGCGTTTTTCCGGACTGTTTTTTACCGCGCGGATCGCGCAGGTGCGCTCGGCCAGTTTGATCAATGCGACTCGTACATCGTCGACCATTGCCACCAGCATTTTACGAACGGTGTCGCTCTGATCCTCGATCTGACCCAACACCGGACCGCGATCGCCCGTGCGCACGCGGCTGATCGCCGCCATACGCAATACGCCGTCGATCAATTTTGCGATCGGCGCGCCGAACTGATCCTCGACCAAACTGGTGGACAGCTTACCTTCCCGCACCGCGCGATACAGAATCGCCGCCACCAGACCGTCCTGGTCGACGTGCAGGTCGGCGAGAATCTCCGCCATTTCCAAACCGGTAGGAAGACACGAGCGATCCTCGCCCCACGCCACTTCCGGATCGGGCTGCGCGCGCTCGTCGGCGGCGCGCGTGACGCCGCAGGCACGCAGCAATGTGCCGCGATTGACCGACTCGGGCACCGGCAGGCGCCGTACCCAGCGCTCTAAATCGACGCTGCCGTCGGCTTTTTCCGGATGTTCTTCGCGAACCTTAACCATACATCCCTAACCTTCTTAACTCGCCTCGGGCGAAGCAGGTTATCCGACGCTGATCAGGGTCGGCAGCTAACCGCCGCAATAACTCTGCTGCTTCGTCGAAAGATAACCCGGTCTCTGCGCGCTTCGATCGGCACGCTATTTCTGCTTTAGCGCCGCATCGAACACACCGGTCGATAAATAACGATCGCCGCGATCGCAGATTATGGCGACGATTACCGCGTTTTCCACTTCGCGGCTTAACTGCAACGCCGCCGCTACCGCCCCGCCGGACGACACGCCGCATAAAATACCTTCGCGTGCAGCCAATTCACGCATCGTGACC
>DATIED010000100.1:0-5986 GCA_035455965.1 Spongiibacteraceae bacterium | reverse complement strand
GCACTCAGGTCCAGGCCGATATCCCGATCTGGGAGCATAAGGTGTATCTGGAGTCGCCGACTCTGTGCGACGGCGACGGCCCGATTCACCAGTTCCGCAAATGGTTCAAACAGTTCTACGCAGAACCGACAGCGGCACCGACCAACTTGCGCGTAGCGAGCTGATCGATAGAGATATCCGTTAGTCGATAAAAAAAGCCGCGTAGTTTTTGCTACGCGGCTTTTTTATTGCCCGAATTTATTGCTTAACAAAATACTCCAGAGAAGCTCTTCTTTTTGAACATAGCAAAATGAACTCGCGCTGCTATCGATAGGTGGGGTGCGGCAGGTCTTTCTGGGGACGTGAGCGCGCATGGATGCGCGCGCCCGAGCCTAACAGGCCTCTCTTTGTAGTGGGTGATTAATAGGGTTGTTGGCGTTCCCCGGAAAGACCTGCCGCATCCCACCAACCATGAATGCAGACATTCTTTTTGTTAGGCATTTTCAGGCAAACTTTTGCGGATACAAATACAACTCTTCGACTTTCGCTCTCGCCCATGGCGTGCGGCGCAAAAACTTCAAGCTGGATTTGATACTGGGATCACTCTTGAAACAGTTGATATCGATGTACTGCGCGAGCTGCACCCAGCCGTAACGATCGACCAGCTCGGTCAGCATCTGTTCGAGCTTGATGCCATGCAGCGGATTATTTATCTGGGTATCAGTCATACTCGATTCGCAATGAGAAGTTTTTCATGGGGCTAATTCTACGCGCGACATTAGTCGACGCCGTCCCAGGTCGCCTGCTCGGGCAAACGATTCTCGACCAAACGCACTGCAGCCAGATAATTATCCAGCGTCAGCGCGGGCTGCGATATCGGCACGGTGATACCGCGCGGATGCTGCGACAGCTCGGCGATTAATGCGGTATTGCGCGGCGCGACGGCGGGTACGACTGATTTTTGAGTCGCAGTTGCTACCGCTTTCGTCGTGCCTTTCTTTGCTGATTTTTCGCCACCTTTGACCGGCGCGGTCGCTTGCTGCGCTTCGCCCTGCTGCGACAATGCAGCGCTGACGGCCATATCCTTGGTCACCGTCGCCTTGATATCCGCTTTGCTTTTTGTTTTGTTGATGCTGCCTATATGCGCAACAGCTTTCGGCTTTGGATAATCGTCGTACACCGGAAACGTTTGCAGATAAATCGAATCGCCGCGATGACCATATAAGATCGGTTGATTGACGACAGTAACCGATGTGCCGACCGGTATATCGTCGTACAACAGCGCAATATCCTCGGGATACATACGAATACAACCATGGCTGGCGCGAATGCCCACGCCGTATGGCTGATTGGTGCCATGAATCAGATAACTCGGCCATGCCAGACTCAGGGCATATTTACCGAGCGGATTATCCGGTCCCGGCGGCACCGCTTTCGGCAGTGGATCGCCATCCGCCAAGTGTTCCTTGCGCACCGAAGCCGGCGGATTCCACACCGGGTTCGCGCGCTTGCCGGTCACTTTGGTGGAGCCCAGCGGGGTCGTCCAGCCCACCATACCGATGCCGATAGGATGCGTGATCACCGTTTGCAATTCATGTTTTTTTCGCGGCGGAAAATAGTACAGACGCAACGCCGCCAGATTGATCACGATGCCGCTACGCGGTCCATCGGGCAATACGAATTGGGTCGGCAACACAATGGTCGTACCGGCCTTCGGCAACCAGGGATCGACCTCGGGATTGGCACGTACGATCTCTTCGTAGCCGATATTAAAACGGCGGGCGATATCCGATAACGTGTCGTCGGCACCGGCCTGCGTAACCTGTAATTCGCCGACTACGCTATCGCGCTCGGGATCGAATGTAAAAGTATGCGTGGCGAGTGGCGCGAATGGAGTTTTCGGCGCCGGCGCTTGCGCTGCCGGCGGTTTAACGGCTTGGCAGGCGCTCAGTACAGAGATGCAAAAGACGCCGGCGACTCGCCATAGGATCGCGCGTAGCGGAGACATTGTATTGTTAAGTTGCAACATCGATAAGCGACCCATGCCAGCCATTAGCAGTTTAATTTCCGACGGCGATTGCTAACGAAAATTACCAGCGGTGAATATCAGTGGTAATGACTCTTGGTGATCACTACGGCGTCTAGTCTAACAAAGGTATTATCGCCAAAACTTGCGCTGTAACACACTATCGAAGATGCCTTGGAGCACGATTTGCATGGACATGATTTGTGTAAGTATGTTTTAGATCAGCGCGATATGTATGAGTTGTATTGCTGTTTTGTCACTCTTGTACACTTTATCCGCCTTGTACACCGGCCTTCCTTGTATTAGCGAGTCACTCCTGCCGCAGCGCTTCGATGGGATCGAGTAACGATGCGCGCCACGCCGGCATGATGCCTGCGATCAGGCCGATGAAGGTCGACAACAGCCAAGCCGAAAATAAATACACCGGCTGCAGCGACAGCGGCAGGCCGGGTACCGCGAGTTTTAACGAGCCGATCACCAGCACCACCAATAATATCCCCGCCAAACCGCCGCTGCCCGCCAGCACCACCGCCTCGCCCAAAAACATCGCCAGGGTTTGTTCGCGTGTGGCGCCGAGCGCGCGCAACAAACCGATTTCCGCCATCCGTTCGCGCAGCGCGGTGGTCATGATGGTAGCGACGCCGACACCACCGACGATCAACGAAATTCCGCCGAGTGCGGCGATGGCAAAAGTAATGATGCGCAAAATTTTGTTGAGGCTTTTCAACATATCCTCTTGCGTAAACAACGTAAAATCTTCGTCGCCGTGCAAACTTTTCAGCAAACGCGAAACGCGGCTAGCCATCTCCACGCTGGTGGTCTGTTCGCTGAATGCGACATCGATCTCGGTCAACCCCTCGCGATTGAGCAACTGCAGCGCGCGGCTGGCCGGCACGTACACCACATCGTCGAGATCGTAACCGAGCATCTGTCCCTTCGGCTCCATGACACCGATCACGCGAAAGCGGCTGCCGCCCACTCGCAACAACGCGCCGAGCGGATTGCTATCGCCAAACAGTTCGCGCCGCACTTTGTAACCGAGCACGACATACGGTCGTGCAGCGGCGCCCTCATCGTTGGGCAGGAAGCGGCCCAGGGTGACATTGAGGCGCCATGTCGCACACATATCGGGCCCCACGCCGAAGACCTCGGTATCGCGCTGGCGCGTGCCGTTATCGACTTTCACCGTGCCTTGTACCAATGGCGTAACGGCGACGACGTACGGCAGGCGTTGTAAATATTCGACATCACGCAAAGTTAACGGGCGCACCGTTTTCAACATACCCATCATGCTTTCGGTAGTAGTTTTACCGGCGGTGACGGTGATGATGCGCGTGCCGAACATCGAAAACGTATCGAGCAAATAGATTCGCAAACCTTCGCCGACCGAGGTCAGCAGCGCCACCGCGGCGATACCGATCGCCACGCCCAATGCCGTTAATACGCTGCGCTGGCGCTGCGACAGTACCGAGCGAAATACCCAGCGCAAACCATCGGCGCCGCGCATTTTAAAAAACCCACCGCGCTCGATAGCACGCGTGGCGGAAAGATAACTGCATGTTTCGCATATTTGATCTCCATGAATCGATGGCATTTTTCGTAGGGCGCAATAAGCACAGCGCATTGCGCCGTATGGTGCTAACCCGCTCGGCGCAATGCCCTTCGGTTATTGCGCCCTACATAAAACCGCGCAGAACGTAGCTCTGGCTTTAGCCCGACAAGTCGGACTGAAGTCCGACCTACAGGGTTTGCTTAAAATCATTGCAGCTTTGCGCGTCGCGCACAAAAAATTGTCAAGGTTTCTGCAACGCATCGACCGGCTGCAATAAACTCGCGCGCCGCGCCGGCAGCCAGGAAAATGCCAGACCGGTCAACAGCGCCACCGCAACCGCCGTGAACAGCGCCCATAGCGGCGTATGAAACGGAATATCGGGGAACGCGAGACGGCCGCTCCATACCAGCAACAGCCCCACCACCACGCCGACAAAAGCGCCGGCACCGGTCATCAACATCGCCTCCGTCAGGAATACCCGCATGATGTCGCTCGACGATGCGCCGAGTGCTTTTAATAAGCCGATTTCGCGCGTGCGCTGGCTGACGCTGATCAACATCACATTCATGATCAATACACCCGCCACCAATAAACTGATCGCGCCGATCGCGCCCACCGCCAGCGTCATCGCAATCAAAATATTATCGAAGGTCGCCATCATCGAATCGGGACTGACAATCGTCACATCCAGCTCGCCCTGATGAAAACTTTGCATCGCGATTTCGATGCGCTTTTTGACGTCGGCGACCGCGTAACCGTCGCGCAGCGACATCATGACGCGAAACAGACCGGATACGTTGAATAGACGCTGCGCCGCGGCCACTGGAATAATCACGGCATCGCTGAGATCCATGCCCATCGCATCGCCGCGCCCGCCAAGCACGCCGACCACGCGAAAACGCGAATCGCCGATGCGAATAAATTCGCCCAGCGCGGGGCGCGCATCGAACAAGGCCTGCTTTAGTTTTTCGCCAATGATGGCATCGCCGCCGGCGCGCCGAAAATCGCCGGCCGGCAAATTATTACCCAGCGTTAAACTTAAATGCCGCAGCTCTAAAAATACCGACGTGGTGCCCAGCGCCGTCACCTGGCGGCCGCGCTCGTTATACGATACGCGCGCGCTGCCGATAATGAGCGGCACCGCCTCTTCGATCGCAGAGATGCGACGCGGCAATAAATACGCTTCCTCCAGCGTAATGTCGCGCGCTGCCGAACCGGTGACCGGCGGCATGCCGCCGGTGGTTTGTTTGCGGCCCGGCATCATCACCAGAATATTTTTTCCGATAGAGGTAAATTCGTTCATCACGTAGCCGCGCGCGCCTTCGCCGAGCGCGGTCAATGCCAATACCGCCGCCACGCCCAAACCCATCGCGCATAGAATCATGATGCCGCGCGAACGCTGCCGTGCCAGTGTTTGCGCGCTGAAGTGGAGCAGATCAGCGGCGCGCATCGTCGTCGCTCGCATCGGCGGTAATTTTGCCGTCGGCCATGCGGATACGACGCCGGGCACGACCGCCCAGACTCGGATCGTGCGTAACCATCAGCAGCGTAATACCGCTGCGATTAAGCTCTTCCAGCAACGCCATAGCTTCGCCGCCAGAATGGCTATCGAGATTGCCGGTAGGTTCGTCGGCCAGCAATAAACTGGGCCGCATTACGATCGCGCGCGCAATCGCCACACGCTGACGCTGCCCGCCCGACAATTGTCCGGGCTGGTGATGCGCACGATCGGCGAGGCTAAGCCGCTCCATCACTTCGCGCGCCAAGCGTTGCCGTTCGCGCGGTACCACGCCTTCAAGCAACATCGGCAATTCGATATTTTCCTGCGCGCTTAACCGTGAAATCAAATGGAACGATTGAAAGACAAAACCGATTTGCTCGCGGCGCAATTTAGCGCGCCGCTCTTCGCCCAGTTCAGTGGTTTCGATGCCAGCCAAACGATAAATGCCGCGATCGGGCTTATCGAGCAGGCCCAGCATATTCAACAACGTCGATTTGCCGGAGCCGGTGAAACCCGCAATGGACACGAACTCGCCTTCATCGACCGACAGGTTTACGTTTTTGAGAACGCCTCTCGACGTATTCCCCGAGCGGAACGATTTCGAAACGTTTTGGATTTCTATGAATGCCAACTCTTCCTCCCGCTACAGCGATCTCAACTTGAACTCGACGTAACCCATCATGCAATCCAGGAGAAACCCAACGATTCCGATGGTCAGAATGCACAGAAGGATGTGCGCATAAATCAGGCTGTTGTACTCCTGCCAAAGGAATCCGCCGACGCCCGGTGTGCCCGTCAGCATTTCACTCGCGACAATGACGAGCCACGCAACTCCGAGACTCAGCCGGTATCCGGTGAACATGTACGGAAGTGTGGCGGGAATCAGCACCTTCGTGAACGTCGCAACTCGCGAGAGGCGTAACACCTT
>DATIED010000099.1:0-2745 GCA_035455965.1 Spongiibacteraceae bacterium | reverse complement strand
GCTGATTGGGCCGATAGAATCATTGTTCATTGGTGGCGCGCCGACCGGTTAGTCTTTTCAGAACCACTTTGGGCGAATTTTCCTGGGCAGTAATTTTGCGAAGATATTTATTGGCTTAGTCGCTCTCTACGATTCCGCTGTGATAACCCTGACGCTTTCGGTGTTCTGAAAAGACTAACCGATCACCGCACAGTCAAGTGTATTGCCAGCGAATAACACATGGAGGAGCTAGCCATTGTAATTCGTTTGCGCGTGGTCGGTTGTTGCCTGCAGGAATGGAAGGTAGTGGATCGCCGGCAATGGATGGCCGATATAGTAACCCTGGAAGTGCGCGCAGCCGCGCTCTCTGAGAAACGCCAGTTGCGCAGCGGTTTCGACGCCCTCGGCGACGACGTTTAGTTGCAGGTGGTGAGCGACCGATAGAATCGCATCGACCAGGGCTGCATCGTTGGCATCGTCGGGTAAATCCATGACGAACGATCGATCGATTTTTAATTCGTGAATCGGCAGACGCTTTAAATAGGATAACGATGAATGGCCGGTGCCGAAATCGTCGATCGACAGGCGTATGCCGAGCAGTTTCAACTCGTTCATTTTTGCGCTGGTGGCGCTGAAGTCCGTGACAACGGTGCCTTCGGTGATTTCCAGAATTAACCGGCCCCCGTCCGCGCCGGCTTCCCACAGTAGCGTACGTACGCGCTCTACAAAATTCGCTTCGCGGAATTGGCGGGGGCTGACGTTGACGGCAATGCTGAGGTCCTGGCCAGCCAATTCGATGCCGCGAATAAATTGCGCCGCCGTTTTGATGACCCATTCGCCGAGTTCAACGATTAATCCGGTTTCTTCCGCGATCGGAATAAATGTCGCTGGCGAAATGAAGCCGTGCTCGGGGTGTGGCCAGCGCAACAGGGCTTCGAAGCCGACGGTGGTGCCGGCGGCATTGCTTTGCGGTTGCAAAAATAATTGAAACTGGTTGCGCAGCAGGGCCGCGCGCAGATCGCGCTCCAGCGCCAGGCGTCGATCGGCCTCGACCTGCATTTCCGGCTCGTAAAATTGAATGGCGTTGCGCTGCTGTTTGGTTTTCACCCGATACATGGCGATATCGGCTTCTTTCAGTAAGTCCTCGGCGCTTTCGCGGCCCTTCGGGAATAAGGTGATGCCGAGGCTGGCGCTCACGGTATGCTCGAGTCCTCGTGCCAGCACGAAAGCCTGATCGAACACGCTTTGAATTTTGCGCGCGATAATTTCGGTGACTGCGGTGGCGGCCGCCATTGAATCGCCGACCTGTTGCAGCAAGATAATGAATTCATCGCCGCCGAGACGCGCGACGGTATCCTGTTCGCGCAAATGTTCCTGCAGTCGCTGGGCGACCATCTTTAACAGTTCGTCGCCGGCGCCGTGGCCGTGGGTGTCGTTGAGCTGCTTGAAGTTGTCCAGGTCGACATACAGCAGCGCGCCGAGTTGGCCACTGCGATGCGCGCCGGCCAGGGCGTGTTTCAGGCGATCGCTGAACAGGCGGCGATTGGGTAGATCGGTGAGGTAATCGTAAAGCGCCAGGCGCTCGATTTCCGCCTCCGCGGTTTTCCGCTCTGAAATATCCTGCACGACGATAATTTGCCGCTCTGGCCGGCCCTTTTCGTCGCGCACCAGCGAGGCGGTGATATCGACCCAAATCCGCGCGCCATTTTTGCGAATGTAGCAGCGCGAGGCCTGATAGTTATCGATTTCGCCGCGCGCCAGACTTGCGCGCACCGCCAGTGCCTGTTCGAGTCCTTCGGGCGCCAACAGCTGGCGATAGCGGATGTGCTGTAACTCTTCATGCGAGTAGCCGACGATGTTGCAGAACAGTTGATTTATTTCCAGCCAGTCGCCGGCTACATCCAGCAATACCACGCCGACCGCGGCCTGCTCGAAGATGCCGCGAAACAGCTCCTCGCGCTCGCGCAACTTGCGCGCATCGTTATGGCGCTGTACGACTAACCCCGCCATCGAGGTGAGCATGCGGATCAACTCGTTATCGTCGGCGCTCGGCCCGCCGGGGCGATCGAAGTACAGTGTGATGACGCCGAGCATTTCGCCGGCGATGCTCGCGAACGGCGTGGCCCAGCAGGCACGCTGCCAGGGCCGCCGCTCGACCACGAAGCGAATATCCTCCCACAGCGGATCGCTCAATGTATCGACGGCGATAATCGTTTGGTTGCGCGCCGCCGCAACTGATGTGCAGCCCACGCCGACATAATCGACGATGGGGATGTCCATCAGTTGATGGTCGATGTCGAACGGAAAGTTGGGGGCGGCGCCAAAATGCAAGTTACCGGCTTTGAGATCGGCCAAATAGATCGCGCAGCGCATCGCCGGCCACAGCTCTTCGGCGAACAGCGCCAGTTCGTCCAGAAGTTGCGGCAGCGGCGCGCCGGCGGTCAGCAGTTGCAGGATGCGGGTCTGGCCTTGTAATTGCGCTTCGGCGCGTTTGCGCAGCGTGATGTCGTTGATCACTACGATCGAGTGGCTGAGTTTGCCACCGGAGCGCGCCAGCGACAGGGTGAGATCGGCCCACATCAACGAGCCATCCTTGCGAATATAGCGTTTCTCAAAATGCGTATTATCGGTTTCACCGCGCATTACGGGCGCTATTTGCGCACGGGAATAGTCGACATCGTCGGGATGCGTAATGCCATCCCAGTGCAACTCGGGGAATTCGTTCGGCGAGTAGCCCAATTGCTCGCAGAGCTTTTGGTTCACCAG
>DATIED010000098.1:0-6482 GCA_035455965.1 Spongiibacteraceae bacterium | reverse complement strand
TTATCGGTGAAGCCAATACAACCGGAACGGAAATCCGTTTCAAGCCGTCGGCGGAGACTTTTACCAATATCGAGTTTCATTTCGACTACCTTGCCAAGCGCCTGCGCGAGCTTGCGTTCCTTAATTCAGGCGTGAATATTGAGCTAGTCGATGAGCGCTCAAGCCAACGTGAAACGTTTTGTTACGACGGCGGTTTGCGAGCGTTCGTTGAATACCTCAACCATAACAAAGCACCTATTAACAAGGTATTCCACTTCAGCACTAACGTCGATGGAGTTGGCGTCGAAGTGGCCATCCAATGGAATGATGGTTTTCAGGAAAATCTTTACTGTTACACCAACAATATTCCCCAGCGCGATGGTGGTACACACATGGCTGGCTTTCGCGCCGCCCTCACCCGCTGCCTGAATACTTATATCGAGGCAGAAGGCCTCGCCAAAAAGGCCAAGGTCAGCACTACCGGTGACGACGCGCGCGAAGGTATTACCGCGATCGTGTCTGTGAAGGTCTCGGATCCAAAGTTTTCTTCGCAAACTAAGGATAAGTTGGTCTCCTCCGAAGTAAAGACCGCAGTCGAACAGGCGATGGGGCAGCAATTTGCTGATTATCTGCTGGAGTTTCCCCAGGACGCCAAAATTATCGTCGGCAAAATGCTCGATGCGGCGCGTGCCCGTGAGGCAGCGCGTAAAGCGCGGGACATGACGCGCCGCAAAGGCGCGCTCGATATTGCAGGCTTGCCCGGTAAATTAGCCGACTGTCAGGAAAAAGATCCCGCGCTTTCCGAGATTTACTTAGTCGAGGGTGATTCCGCAGGTGGTTCTGCCAAGCAAGGCCGAGATCGTCGCACGCAAGCGATTCTGCCGCTTAAAGGTAAAATTCTAAACGTTGAGAAAGCGCGCTTCGACAAAATGCTCTCCTCCGCCGAAGTCGGCACCCTGGTGATTGCATTGGGCTGTGGCATTGGCCGCGACGAATTCAATCCGGATAAATTACGCTATCACAGCATCATCATCATGACTGATGCCGACGTCGATGGTTCGCACATCCGTACCCTGCTGCTGACTTTTTTCTTCCGGCAAATGCCGCAGCTGATCGAGCGTGGGCATATCTTCATCGCGCAACCGCCGCTGTATAAAATTGCCAAGGGTAAACACCATCAATACCTGAAAGACGACGACGCGCTTGCTCAGTACTTAACGCAGTCCGCACTCGACGAAGCAGCGCTGCATGTCAATGCCGATGCTCCGGCGATCAGTGGTCTGGCATTGGAAACGCTGGTTACGGAATACCGCACCGTGCAGGCACGGATCGATCGTCTTTCGCGTTTATACCCGCGTGTGGCGATGCAGCAGATGGTTTATCTGCCGACACTCAGCGTTAACGATTTGGCGAGTCAACAGATCGTTACCGATTGGACTTCACAGCTATCGACTCGCCTGGAAGCTGTTGTAGCAAACGATCGTGGTAGCCGTTTCGAAGTGACAATTGTTGAGGATTCCGAGCGGCAATTATTTTTGCCGGCAATCCATGTTATTGCACACGGGGTGAGCACCCACTTTCGCTTAAACCAGGATTTTTTCAGCTCAAGTGATTATCTGCAGATGACAAATCTTGGCGAAAAGCTCAATGGTTTAATCGAGGAAGGCGGCTACATTAAGCGTGGCGAAAAAATTCAAACCGTTGGGCATTTCAGCGAAGCGCTGGCCTGGCTGATGGGGCAAGCGGAAAAAGGCTATTCGATCCAGCGTTACAAAGGCTTGGGAGAAATGAACCCGGAGCAACTTTGGGAGACAACGATGGACCCGTCAGTACGCCGCATGCTGCAAGTGCGCATCGAGGATGCGATCGCTGCCGATCAAATCTTCACCTGTTTGATGGGCGATGCGGTGGAACCGCGCCGCGATTTTATCGAAGAGAATGCGCTGAAAGTGGCGAACTTGGATATTTAATAACGTGCGTGTGGGGTCAAAAAATACTGGGAAAGATCACCCCAAAACCGCCGGCATGTATTCTTAGGAGCAATCCTATTCCACTAATGCTTGCGGGTATTTGTGACTCAGGCAGGCGGCAGCGGCAGCCTGCCTTGAAATAGGAAGTCGCTAATCAGGTATTTTGTTATCGGTTTAGATCCGACCTGCTTGAACGAAACTTCAGTTGCGCTGACTTCGCACAACCACTGACTTGTCTCCTCCGGGCGTTTTTGAGTAAACGCCTGGGGAGAAAATAATCCAACACACATACCTTGCTTTGGGTTTCGCGCCGATAGATATTCGAATGCTTCGACGCCAGCCGTCCTCATGGCTGAGCCCAGGGTCTGTGTTGCTGAATAATTTTGGGGATGAGTCAGCTCATCTGCATACTGATCGAATGGAAAGATCTGTAGGCGAATGCCTTTTCGTGTTTTATAGCCAACGGAAAACAAGGTGTGTTCCGTGCGGATTTTATCTTTAACCGGTGGCGCATCTATTGAAAACCAAAACACCCAGCGGTAATAGGCCGATTCTGCAAGGGTGCTGTCGATGCTGGAACCACCATAAAAAATACTTTGTTCATGCAGGCTACCAAAGCGCGAGCCCCATTGCAGCGGTGGATATCGAAATGGTGTTTTGAGTAAATAATGGTAGTCGCTCCAATCTTCCGGATAAGGAGGCTTCGCTTCTTCCAAAAGATCTTCAAGTAAGGCCTGTTCTTCCAATGTGTCGACGTAGCCTAAGGTCGCTATCTGTTCCTGACTCTCGACTAAGCGAAGCAGCCTTCCTTCTACCGAGGTAATCTGATCTGGTCCGTTACATGCCTCCCAGATCACTAGACCTTGCCTCGAACCGCATCGACAAATTGCAGCACTCGGATCAAGCCTTCTATTCGCGCAATCTGCTGCGCTGGCACGCCGCCCGTAACCTTATTGGGAGAGTTCATGAAGTGTTGGATCCAGTCTTTGTCGCCGCCGGTCAGTGCGAATAATGCGCGCGCTAACCTTATCAAGAGTAGGGCCAGCTCACCCTCCTTCGATGTGGGGTTAAGATCAGGATTTTGTTTGAGGCGGCTGATGGCCGTCCGGTGAACCCCGAGCACGGCGGCCAACTCGGCTTGTTTTAGACCAAGCTGTTCGGCAGCCTTGAGCGCGGCTTTGGCCAAGACACTGCTTGGAGCGGGTTTGGTATGTTCTAAGGCCGACATGCACTCTTTCCTCGGTTGAGCTTTAATCAGCATAACACAGGTGTTTATTTTGCACATATAATGCGGCTATTGTGCTGCATGCACTAGCGTGGCTTTTTAGACGCATGTAAAAGCCGCATTCCTGCCTGCTAGGCGGAAAAGACAATTTATGTGTTTATGTGTAGGAAGCAAAAAACCCTCAATAAACTTAAAGGTTGCAGTGGTATGTTCTCAGTGGCCCTACAAGATTTTTTACCAAAAAAGCGACTGTTGTTGATTGCGATAAATGTGAGTTTATGGGGCGCGGTGAGTTTCGCCGCAGCTGCCGGTGAGAATAGCGGCAGCGACGAGTCGCTTAAAACCAGAGTCGAGCATGCCGCCGATAAAACCGGCGCGGTGATTAATCAGGGTGCTGAAAAAACCAAGAAAAGTCTGACTACGGCGGCAGAGAGTACCGAGCATGGCTTGAAGACGGCAGCGCAAAACACCGATCATGCGCTGCATACAGCAGCCGACAAGACCGAAAAAGCACTGCAGAAAACCGGCGAAAAAATTAAAGAAGTGCTGGTTGGCGACGGCAAAGAAAAATAAACCGCCATGTTTTTCTTTAAGCCAAGTTTCGCTGGTTTTGCAAAACAATGCCCGGTATTTATAAATCAGTTCCGAAGGCCAGTTTTGCCGCGTAATCGCGTACGTCTTTGGGCCAATCCACGATTTGTTTTTTAAAGCGCGCGCGATCATCCGCAAATAATGCGCGGGTCGCCTCTTCGAAGCCTGGTAAATCGCCGGCGATCGCCGACATAAATCGATAGGCGGCCTCCTGTGCTTTACGCACCTCCTGCGTTGATCCGGCGCTACGACGGGCCTCCTCTACCAAGCGTCGCAATGTCGCGGATGCCCCTCCCGACTGCGCTGCCAGCCAATCCCAATGACGTGGCAACAATGTTACCTCGCGAGCGATTACACCTAATTTAGGGCGGCCCCTTCCTACCGTTTCGCCGTTCGAGGCTGAGGTGCTCTCTTCCTTGATAGAGGGCATATTCGGTGAAGCTGTGTTCGCTGGCAATTGCGCCAAGCGGGCGATTAACTCGGCTTTGCTGCCGCGCAGATCGAAATCGACTACGCGTCCGCTCGCATCGTCGAATGCGAGAATCGGCGTTGCAGTTTCCGACGCGATGGCATTTTTCAAGGCCAATGCAACTTCGATTAATGGCCCTGCGACCAATAATCGATGGCCGGCAAAGGCAGTGCAAGGTTTGGAAAAGGCTTCAGACATGGAGATAGGCTCAAATATAAAGCGCTATTTATACCCGGATAATATACTGAATGTCAAATATAACCCTGCTTTAATTGGCGCGCTCGACCTGATCGCTATCGCGATACGGCTGCAAATCAAAACAGCACCTTTTGCGCTGCAATTGCCGACCATCCTCCAAGCCCACGAATGGGTAAACCTCCACAGCGTTTGCCAAAATCGAAGCAGGCGTTCAACAGCGGTTGCGTTTGCAAACCAAAGAAAAAGAGTGTGTCGCACCGGGATTTAAAGCTACGTGCTGGGACGACTTCAACATCGCGTTTATACCCCGCTTAATCGTAGCGGTTGCCGATCTATTGGCCTCAACAGAGACCAACAGTATTTTGTTGCAGGCATCTAAGTTCAGCTAATGTATTTCTTGGCAAACTGCATTATCATCGGCGCTACACCACCCGCTTCATAGGTGGTGTTGCTGTTTTAGCCCCTGCTGCAGATCGTCTTTATAAACACCAAAGATCTCTAGTACCGCGTCGTATCCGCAACAAATAAAAGTTCGCAGTAACGTCTTCGCCATTAGGTTTCCGAGTTTACGGATAAATAAGGAGAGATGTATGCAGAATAAATTAATCATCTATGCCGGTTATTCATTCGTTTGTTTATTTGCCAGCAGTCTCCTTTACGCACAAGTCGCTGATACCGGTGCGTTGAATTCAGAGCAAATTAAGCAATTGTTGGACGAGCAGACACGTAAGTTAACGGCGGAAAGAAAAAAACTCGCCGACCAAGAGACACAGTTGTCCGAAACAAAGAAAAATCTGGAGGAAGCTCAGCACCAACTCAATCAGTTAAGAGCGCAAGCCGGTCTTGCGCCCCCCCCACCGGTTCCGCAGCAACCACGGGTCGCTCAGCAAGAGCAGCCCAAGCCGGTCGGTCAGGCGCCCGAGGACACCACCACTAGAGCACTGACAGTAGCGCAAATATTTGAGCAGCCCGGCATATTGACGCCGCGTGGTAAGTTTATGCTGGAACCTTCGATGCAGTACGGTTACTCCACCAGCAATCGTCTTTCCCTGGTTGGGTATACCGTGATTCCCGCAATTCTGATCGGCCTGATCGATGTCCGCGAAGTTAAGCGCACCACTTATATCGCTACGATGACAGCGCGCTACGGGTTGACTAATCGCCTGGAGCTCGAGGCAAAACTCCCTTACGTTTATCGTTATGACGAAAGCATTGGCCGCGAGGTTCTGCAAGGCTCGGCAAGCAACAACGTATTTGATTCGAGCGGCAAAGGTATCGGTGATGTCGAGCTGACAGCGCGTTACCAGTTTAATGAAAGCGGCGGCGAAGATCCGTTTTATATCGGGACTTTTCGAGTAAAAACGCACACCGGTACCGATCCCTTTGAATCCAGAACAACTAATACCATTCAGGGATTTCGCCAAGGTATAGAAACGGAGTTGCCCACAGGATCTGGCTTTTACGGCATACAACCGGGGTTGACGATGATTTATCCTTCGGATCCTGCAGTGTTTTTTGGCAGCTTGAGCTATCTCTACAGCTTCGAGCGAAATAACGTCAAGCAAAAAACCGACGCTGAGGATGTGGAGCTTGGTTCAATTCAACCCGGCGGCATTTTTGAGTTTAATTTCGGGCTGGGGCTTGCGTTGAACGACCGCTCTTCGCTAAGTATCGGTTACGATCAAAGCTCCGTCGGTAAAATAAAACAGGATGGACACACACTAGCTGATTCGGTGACGGTGGAGTTGGCGACATTGCTACTGGGGTTTTCCTACCAGTTCGACCCCAAACGCTCACTGAACCTTTCGATCGGTGCCGGGCTGACAGTAGATACACCGGACATCACATTGACAATGAGAATGCCGATAAGCTTCTGATGATCATTTTGATCCTTGCGCAGATGACCAGGCGAAAGCTCGCGTCATTTGCGCAACGAATCGTTGACCGCACTGTTTATCGTCGAATTCAAATTGAGAGTTTTCAAAATTTCCATGCTGTTCACTGTCGCACTGATAACCGTTACATTCTGAATTTTCTGATTGTTCAAAGT
>DATIED010000097.1:0-2100 GCA_035455965.1 Spongiibacteraceae bacterium | reverse complement strand
TTGTTCGACGGTTCGGCATTCGACATTTAACGGTGCTCGATTTTTTGGTTTAGGACTGTAGGTCGGACTTCAGTCCGACGGTTTTATTGCCACACGATGTCGGACTGAAGTCCGACCTACAAAATCAGATATGAATATTTACCGGCCATCAAGCAAAAGCCCCGCATCAGCGGGGCTTGCCTTTATCAACTAACAACTAAATACCAACAACTAACAACTGTGGCTACGCCGGCACTCACGCCGGCACTACGTCGATCACCTGCGCGGCGATACGCTTGCCGTCGGCCGCCGATTTTTGGAACGCTTCGATTTGATCGAAATTCATATAGCGATAGATTTCCGATGACATCGAATCCAGCTTGCCGGCGTATTCCAGGTACTCTTCCACAGTCGGAATGCGACCGAGAATCGCACCGACTGCCGCCAATTCCGCCGAGGTCAGATACACATTCGCACCGTCGCCCAGGCGGTTCGGGAAGTTGCGCGTCGATGTCGACAACACGGTGGCACCCGGTTTGACTCTTGCCTGGTTGCCCATGCAGAGCGAGCAGCCCGGCATCTCGGTGCGCGCGCCGCTGCGGCCGAAGATATTGTAATAACCTTCGTCCATCAGCTGGTGCTCGTCCATGCGGGTGGGCGGGGCGATCCACATCGTCGTCGCGAGCGCGCCGGCCGGCACTTTGTCTAACAGTTTGCCTGCAGCGCGATAATGACCGATGTTGGTCATGCACGAGCCGATAAACACTTCATCGACTTTGTTGCCGGCCACTTCGGATAACAGGCGCGCATCGTCCGGATCGTTCGGCGCGCAGACGATCGGTTCTTTGACGTCGGCGAGATCGATTTCGATGATGCTGGTGTATTCGGCATCGGCGTCGGCCGACAACAGCTCCGGTTTCGCCAGCCAGGCTTCCATTTTGCGCGCGCGGCGTTCGAGCGTGCGTTGGTCGCCGTAACCGTCGGCAATCATCGAGCGCAGCAGGACGATATTGGAGCGTAGATATTCGCTGATGGTGGCTTCGGATAACTTGATCGTGCAACCGGCGGCGGAGCGCTCGGCCGAGGCGTCGGATAATTCGAAGGCCTGTTCGAGCGTCAGATTATCCAAACCTTCGATTTCGAGAATGCGGCCCGAGAAAATATTTTTCTTGCCCTTTTTCTCGACGGTCAACAGACCTTGTTTAATCGCGTAGTACGGAATCGCATGCACCAGATCGCGCAGTGTGATGCCCGGCAGCATTTTGCCTTTGAAGCGCACCAATACCGATTCCGGCATATCGAGTGGCATGACGCCGGTGGCGGCCGCGAATGCCACCAGACCGGAGCCGGCCGGAAACGAAATACCCATCGGGAAACGCGTGTGTGAATCGCCGCCGGTGCCGACGGTGTCCGGCAGCAACATGCGATTCAACCAGCTATGGATAATGCCGTCGCCGGGACGCAGCGAAACGCCGCCGCGATTCATGATGAAGTCGGGCAGCGTATGCTGGGTTTCGACGTCGACCGGTTTCGGATAGGCGGCGGTGTGGCAGAACGACTGCATCACTAAATCGGTGGTGAAGCCGAGACAGGCGAGATCTTTTAATTCGTCGCGGGTCATCGGTCCGGTGGTGTCCTGGCTGCCCACCGTGGTCATCTTCGGTTCGCAGTAGGTACCGGGACGCATGCCTGCGACGCCGCAGGCACGGCCGACCATTTTCTGCGCCAGCGTAAAACCTTTGCCGGTATCGGCGGGGATAACCGGCATGCGGAACAGAGTGGTGACTGGCAGCCCCAATGCTTCGCGCGCGTTGTTGGTGAGGCCGCGACCGATGATTAAATTGATACGGCCGCCGGCGCGTACTTCGTCCAGCAATACATCGGATTTCAATGCGAACTCGGAGACTACCGCACCGCTTGCGACATTGATGATTTTACCTTCGTACGGACGGATTTCGATGATATCGCCGAAGTTGATATTGTCGACCGGCGCTTCGAATACCAGCGCGCCAGCATCCTCCATGGTGTTGTAGAAAATCGGCGCGACTTTGCCGCCGAAGCAGATACCGCCATTGCGCTTGTTCGGCACGCCGGGCTGATCTTCGCCGAAGAACCACAGCA
>DATIED010000096.1:0-3916 GCA_035455965.1 Spongiibacteraceae bacterium | reverse complement strand
TAACGCTATGCCATTGCTGCGCCGTCATGCCGGGCAACACCGCATCGTTGTGTATGCCGGCGTTATTGACGATGACTTGAATCGGCGCTTCGTCGAGTAATTCGGTTAATACCGTCAGCGTTTGCGCAGCGTTTGCGACATCGAATTGCACGGCGCGCGCACTGCCGCCGGCGGCGACGATCGCATCGACTATGCGCTGCGCGCTATCGAGATTGCGATTGGCGTGCACGAATACAAACAAGCCGTCCATAGCCAGCCGCTGACAAATCGCCGCGCCGATTTCGCCGCTGCCGCCGGTGACTAATGCGCGCTTCATAATGAAAGTCCAGGCCCCGCGTTCATCGATTGCGCGGCGTCGAGCACCACGGCCGCGCGCCCGCTGGCCAATAATTTACCGGCGGCACTAACGGTGAAACCATACAACACCGAGCTATCGGCGCCGGATAAACGCTCGACTTCGATATCGAGATCGGCCGTTATATCGTCGAGGCGGGCCACTTGCAACTGCACCGCGCGCGCACTGGTAAGATATCCGGCGGCGGGACGCGTTGCCGTGTGCGCGGCGATTTTTTCGTCCTCTATATTTTCAAGTAACAGCGCAGAGTGCACGGCCATCGCCTGCGCCGCATATTCGATGGCACAAACCGCGCCCAATCGATCGCGATGGCGCAGTGGATTATTCATATCGCGATGACTGCTCGTCGTGCAAATAACGCGCGCCGCATCCCAACTGCGCACGCCATCCAGCAGACACATGCTGCCCTGATGCGGAATGCGCGCGGCGATCCAGGCGCGATCGTAACTCAGCATTGGATATTCACCGCCAGTTCGCAATCGTCGAGGTAGTCGAGCACTACGCTGCCGGCGCGGCGCGCCGCCAGCAATTCGAGCAGCGGCAGGCAGCGCGCGGCAGGAATATTCGCGCGCAATTGTTCGAGCTCCGGTAGCGTTGCCGATGTAGGTGCCGCTTGCGTCAGCTGTGCATCGATGTAGCCAAGCGTATTAGTGCTGCGCTCGGGAGCCAATACCAGCGCCGTGCAAAATGCATCGGCGATCGGCCGCAGGGCGTGCAACGGCGCCGGGTAATCGACATCGTAGGCGAGCAACAATACCGGTGTTTTTTCCGTGGCGATCCACACCAATGCTTCGAGCAGACCGGCGCCGAAACTGCCGTCGTATGCGCACAGTGCCGTCGATGGCGCGGTCGCGCCAGTGGCGATGCTCCAATAACCGGCGGCGGCGTTGTGCACCGAATTATGAAAACGCGTCGGCGAAATTTCGCGCTCGCTCGATGCCAGCGTTTCGCAGATCGCATGTATGTTTTGGCCATCGCCGCTCGACGAAGTAAATATCGAGGGCAGTGTCGCCGCGTCGCGGCCAGCGTGTGCAACCGCCTCCAGACCGGTGGCTAACGTCAATTTCACCAGCGCCACCGCACGGCGGCGCTCGGCCGGCGGCAACAAGGTCGGGGCCGGCAATAGCGTGCGCGCGGCGCAATACGGTTCGATGCCGCGCACAATCTGCGACAGCTGTTGCCACGAAGCGAGACCGGGCCCCAACAGGCCGACCCCTTCGATCCAGGCGCCTAACAGCGTTGTAGGTACAGTGGTACGCGCCGTTGCGCGCGTTGTATCGTTCACGCGGATTTTCCTAATATCAAACTACAGTTGGTGCCGCCGAAACCGAATGAATTCGACAACACGTGGCGCAGTGGCTGGCGGCGATTTTCCAATACGTAATCGATCGGCAGCGCCGGATCTACGCTGCGCGTATTGGCGCCGGCCGGAATAAAATCATGCATTAACGCCAGTGCGCCGATCGCCGCTTCGACCGCGCCGGCGGCGCCAAGGGTGTGGCCGGTCGCGCCCTTGGTCGAACTTGCCGGCGTGCGCGCGCCGAATAAAGCGGCTACCGCAAAACCTTCGGCGGCATCGTTGCTCGGCGTCGCGGTGCCATGCAAATTAATGTAATCGATGGCGTCGACAGTTAAACCGGCGCGCGCCAATGCGGCCTGCATCGCCTGCTGCGCGCCGCGTCCTTCCGGGTGCGGCGACGACATATGATAAGCATCGCTCGACTCGCCGACGCCGAGCAGCAAAATATTATCGGTGCGGGAATTCACGGCGCGTTCCAGCAATATAAACGCGGCGCCTTCGCCGATCGAAATACCATCGCGTTGCGCATCGAATGGCCGGCACGGTTGCGGCGAGGTTAATTGCAGCGACGAAAAACCATACAGCGTGGTCAGGCATAGCGAATCGACGCCGCCGACAATCGCGGCATCGATCAGGTCGGCGTCGATCATGCGCTGCGCGGTCGCAAAAACTTTCGCGCTCGATGAGCACGCGGTGGATATCGTGGCGGCAGGTCCGGTTAAACCGAAATAACGGCGCACGAAGTCGGCGCTGGAATACGAATTATGCGAATAGCGGTAGCGGGGCGGATGCAGCAGCAAACCGGATTGCGGATCGCGCTGTCGATAGGCGAGTTCGGTTTCGAGAATGCCCGCAGTGCTGGTGCCGACAAATACGCCGACGCGGTTCGCAGCGTAGTGCGCCAACGCGTCATGTACCTGTGTCGCAAAATTGTCCTGGGTCAGCGCCTGTTGCGCGAGCCGATTATTGCGGCAATCGAACGCGCTCAGATCGCTGCGCATCGCTATTGCATCGAGGCCGGCGACCGCGCCGATCGCGGTGTCGATCTGCACAGTCTCGAAGGTGCAGGGTGCTAACCCGGAGCGCTGGTGCTGCAAGGCCTGCAGGTTGGCATCGAGGCCGGCGCCGAGACTGGTGGTCAGCGTAAAACAACTCAGCTGCAGTGGGTTCATCGAAGTATACGTGGGCATAAACCGTATCCTAACAGACTCTCTTGATTTGTTGCGGTGCGCTCGATTTATTGCGGCGCGCGCGCGGCGCGCAGCGTCACCGGCGTTAAACCGGCGGCGCTAATCCGCGCCAATAACTCCGGCAGTACTGCGACGACGATGGGCGTGCCGTCCGCGGTGCGCGCGGCGTGACCATCGTGCAGCAATAAAATATCGCCGGCGTTTAAATCGCGCGTCAGCCGCTGCAATACCAATGCGGCATCTTCGGTGCGCGTATCGAAACCGCGCCGTGTCCACGCGGCGAGTTGCAAATCGCAATGCGTCAGCACGGGGTCGAGAAACGGATTGCGCAGACCGGCCGGCGCGCGAAAAAATTGCGGGCGACTGCCGGCGATGGCGCCCAGCGCGGTTTGCGCGGCCTTGATCTCGCGCCGCAGTGCCGCATAGCCGCGCAGCGAAAAGGTATGGCGATGACGCAGCGAATGATTTTCCACCGCATGCCCGCGCCGGACGATTTCGCGGCATAAAGAGGCGTGTTGTTGCGCGCGCTCGCCGATACAAAAAAAGGTTGCGCGCGCGCCGTGCCGATCGAGAATATCCAGCACCTGCGGCGTTACCTCGGGATCGGGACCGTCGTCGATGGTGAGCGCAATTTCGCCGCGCAATGCGGCGGCCTCGGGCAGGCGTATCCAGTTGCTGCCGAGCAGGGTGCTGCGCGGCCACAAACCGGTGGCGGCCAGCAGCAGGTGATTTAATGCGATGGCCGCCAGTATTTGCGGCCAGTAGTGCAGCCAGAAGTGCGGCGCGGCAATAAATAGAATGAGTGCGCAGGCATGCAGCGATAGCGAAAACCACAGCAGTGGGGTCGGCCGCCAACTATTCATAATGCAGCGACCTGCAACGCGGTGGCGTCGCGCGCGGGTCGCCACCACAGCGCGGAAAAAATAAGCGCCAGCACTGCGCCCGGCCCGACCGTGATACCGATCGCCTGCAGTACCGGCACCGTCGAAAAAGCCAACAGGCCGAAGCCGGCGACGGTGGTGATATTGGCGATCGACAATGAGGCCAGTGTCTGCGGCTGCAGATCGGCGC
>DATIED010000095.1:0-13965 GCA_035455965.1 Spongiibacteraceae bacterium | reverse complement strand
CTCCGCGATGGAGGATATGGTCCGCTACATAAAACAGGCGGTCGCTCAGCAGCGCGGCGAAGATAGCGATGGTGAAACGCCGCGTGGTGAAGAGGCAGCTGCGACGTGACGCCCGCGCAATTATTTGCCGGCGTTATCGAGCAGCGCCCGGCGGCGATTGCCAAAGCGATATCGCTGGCGGAGCGCGGCAGCGCCGATAGCGAAGCTTTATTTAACCAGTTGTTCGGCGTGCCGTTGCAGAGCCAGGTGATCGGCATTACCGGGCCGCCCGGCGCCGGCAAATCGACATTGGTCGACCGCCTGATCGAATACGCGCGCACTGCGGGGCAACGCGTCGCGGTATTGGCGGTCGATCCGTCCAGTCCGATCACCGGCGGTTCTATTCTCGGCGATCGCGTACGTATGCAGCGGCACGCGCTCGACAGCGGCGTATTTATTCGTTCGCTTTCCAATCGTGGCCACCTCGGCGGTTTGTCGGAGGTGACTTATCAATGTATTCGCATTCTGGAAGCGGCGAAGTTCGATTGGATTCTGGTGGAATCGATCGGCATCGGTCAAAACGAAATCGAAATTACGCGCATGGTCGATACCACTGCGCTGGTGACGATTCCCGGCATGGGCGATTACGTGCAGGCGATGAAAGCGGGGGTGATGGAGTTCGGCGATATTCTGGTGATCAACAAAAGCGATCTGCCGGGCGTAGGTCAATTGGAGAAGTTGTTGCTGGAAGTTGCACACGATCGCGCCGGCCCCGACGACTGGACGCCGCCGGTGGTAAAGATTGTGGCGTCGAACGGCGACGGTATCGATATGTTGACCGAAAAAATTCGCGCGCATATTCAGTTTGCACCGGAGCATGCGGTGCGACGTCGCTACGAGCGACAACTGTTGGATGATATGTTACAGCGCGCGATTCTCAATCGCTTCTATCAGCCATTGGTAAGAACTGCGGATTATCAACTGCTCACTCAGGAAATCATTGAGCGTAAACGGCCGCTACAGGATTTATGGCAGGTATTAAAATAATGATTTATACGCTCGCTTATTTATGTCGCAAGAGTTCGTTAAGCCGCGCTGAGTTCAGCGAATATTACGAGAGCCGTCATACCAAGCTGGCGCGCCACATACTGCCGGAGTTTTCGCATTACCGGCGCAATCATGTGCTCGAATCCACCGACGATGCGCAGTGTCCGGATAGTTTCAGCGAGTTTGCTTACGATTGTGAAAGCAAGTTGCTCGAAACCATGTCGATCGTAGGCGGCGAACGCGGCCGTGAGTTGATGGACGATGAATTGAATTTTATGGATAAAATCCGCAACCAGATTTATCCGGCAACGCCGCTTGGACAGCTCGCGCCGGTGGTCGCAGAATATAAATATGTCGTGGTGGTGCGCGGCGAGAGCGCTGCTATCGATGCTTGGATCGAAGGCTGGCGATCCATCGATTCCGACGTGCAGGATACGCTGACTTATTCCGAGGTTGGCGCGGATGGTGCGCAACAATTGCATTGGTTGATGGCTTGGTCGAATCGACAAGTGCCGCTGCAGGGTTTGCAGGCCGATCTGGTCGATCGAGGCGTGCCCGTATTGTGGTGCGCTCGGGTCGATGAGTGTCGTGGGTATCCGCAATAAATCCTTTGGGCGTCTAACAGCGTAAATAACATGTTCATTGTTGGCAGGATGCTGCAGGTCCTGCTGGGGAACGCCTACAGCAAACATCCGTGTTAGGCTCGGGCGCGCGCATCCATGCGCGCTCACGCCCCCAGCAGGACCTGCAGCACCCCTCCCTGTCGCGAACGGTGCAGGGACATTTAGTATTCTCTGAATGCCAAAGCTTGCCGCTTATTGTTGTCTTCGGTAATGTCGGATTGTCTTTAACTCTGCCGTTGCTGATCGATGGCAGTGAAACATCGTTGATGGTGCGGCTAACCTATTTTCTGGAGCCCCCTCTCTTGAGACCAAAATAATTTCAATGGATAGCGAACACATCGAATCGATTCGCCAAAATAATTTTGGCATCATGCTCATCTCGCTGATCGAAGATTACGAACGTCGTTTTAGCAGTGCTTATGAAAGTGCCGGCTTTGGCGATGTGCGGCGCCCGCACGGCTACGTATTGCGCTATCTCGAAAAAGACGGCTCGTGTATCACCGATATTGCCCAGCGCACCGGCATCACCAAGCAAACCATCGGTAAAATCGTCCAGGAGCTGGTGCGGCTGCGCTACGTCGAAGTGAGCGGCGTCGCCGGCGATGGTCGTGTGCGGCTGGTACGCTTCAGTAAACGCGGGCGTCAATTGGTCGATATCTCGCAGCAACTGGTGCAGCGTTTACACGACGATTACGCCGAGCAGGTTGGCGGTGCCACCTTCGCGCGCTTCGAGGAAACCTTGCAACTATTTGTGAAGCAGCTTGAGTGTGCGATACCGCAACTCGGCGGCGAGGGTTGGCCGGTGGTCAATCCTTTTTTTCACTTCGGTCGCTTTATGGTGGAAATCGCCGAGGATTTTGAACGCCGCCTGCGCGCGCATTTGAACAGCGCCGGCTTCGATGGCATCAAGCCGAGCTATCTGGCGGTATTATTTCATCTCGATCTGGAGGGCAGCCGCGCGACGGCGTTAGCGCAGCGCGTGGCGGTGACGCCGCAAGCCGCTAGCCTTACGATCAATGAAATGCTGCGCGCCGATATTATTGCGCAGGTGGCGGACCCGGGCGATCAACGCGCGCGTTTGATTTTACTGACGCCGCAGGGTGCTGCGTTGATGGAAGCGATCGCACTTGCAGCGGAAGCGATCACCGAAGAGTACTCGGCGTTGATCGGCAGCGCGGCGGTGATGCGTTTGCGCGATTGTCTGCTGAAAATTTTGCGGCGTTTGCGCATCAGCGTATTCGTTTAATTTCAGGCGCTCTTAATTTATTTAGCGAATAGGCGTCGGAAGTCGACCAGATGCGGCAGATGCGCGCTTTCGCCGCCGTCGGCCATGATGATTTGACCGGTGATGTAGCGCGCATCCTCGGATACCAAAAAGGCCACTATGTTAGCGATGTCTTCCGGCTCGCCGAGATAGGGAGTCAGGACATTGTCGCGATAAACCTCGATAACTTCCGCCGGCGCATTGCGCGCGGCGAGCGTCAATACGTAGCCAGGTGCTACCGCGTTGCAGCGAATACCCTGCTTACCGTAAGCGGTCGCGACATATTGCGTCAGCGTATTCAGCGCGCCCTTCGAACTGCTGTAAGCCAGCGCGGCATCTTGACCGCCGGTGCTGGATAGCGATGAAGTATTGACGATGGCGCCGCCGCCGCGTTTAAGCATTTCCGGAATCGCATGCTTGCAACCGAGCATGACGCCACCGAGATTGACGCTCATGACATGATTCCACAATTGCAGATCCATCGTGGTAACCGTGTTATCGCGCTGATAGGTGTCGGGGCTGACGTCGGCGGCGTTATTATGCAGAATATCGACGCCGCCGAAGCGGGCGACGGTAGCAGCTATCAGCGCCTGAATTTGCACCTCGTCGGCGACATCGACCCCCACTCCCAGCGCCAGACCGCCAGCCGCACGAATCTCCTCGGCAACCTGCGCCGCACGTTCGTTGTCGATATCGGCAACTGCGATCGCCGCGCCGCGCCGGGCTAACGTTAACGCACTGGCGCGGCCGATGCCGGAGCCTGCACCGGTAACGATTGCAACTTTATTCATTAATGGCTGCATGTTGAAATTTCCATTTGAATCTATCTGCCGATGGTCAGCTATATCGATGCCTAGCCGCCGCTGAGTTTAACTTTGTAGCCCAACTGTTCCAGCGCTGCTTGTAACGCCGCGCGATGATCGCCTTGAATTTCGATGGTTTGGTCTTTGACCGAGCCGCCGCAGCCGCAGCGTTGTTTTAAATCTTTGGCAAGCGCTTTAAGGGCGTCGGGCGCCAGATCCAGGCCGGAAATGACGACGACTGCCTTGCCCGCGCGGCCGTTGGTCTGGCGTTGCAGCCGCACGATGCCATCCCCCTTCGATACGGCGGACTGCTGCTTGCAGCGACACACTGACTTGGGCTGCGAGCAGTGAGGACATAGGCGTCCTTTATCGGTGGAATATACCAGTGACATTATCTTCTCCAGTCTGCGCTCCATTATAATCGCTGCGCCGACAATCCTTAAATCGACCGAACGGTGATTTTGGCGGTTTACCGCGCGCAGTTTCAGATGCCCCGACCGAGTTGGCGGCGCCAGTCACGCAATGAGCGAACGATATGAGCGAACAAATAATACCGGAGCAAATAACACCGGCGCAGTGGCGAGAGCTGAATAGGCAGTTGGTCGAGCTGCAGATGCAGATGGCTTTTCAGGAGGATGTGTTGACGGCGCTGGATAATGTCGTGACCAGCCAGCAGCAAAATCTCGATCGGCTGACAAAGTCGCAGCAGCGTTTAGAGCGGCAACTGGCCGAGCTGAGCGGAGCGGCGGAGGCGGCGCCGAGCGATCAGCGACCGCCGCACTATTGAGAGGGGACGATTCGTTAGGGGCATTAAATCGAATCCGCCCGCGGCGTTGCGCTCTGCTAGACTTACCCCGGGTAGTTTGACGACAGCGATAAGGTAGCGCGGTTTCGCGCAATAACTCAGCCTGGTAATAATGAACTCCTATGATAAAGCTTTCGGAAGAATTGCGTGATGGCTTTCAGGAGATCGCTAACGTGGCGGTAGGACAGACCGCCGATAAAATTGCTCGCAGTTTTTCCACCTTCGTCAAACTACCGATTCCGCAGGTACATTTATTGGAATCGGCCGATGTGCGCATGGCGCTGACCGCAATCGACGAAACCGATAATGTGACCGCGGTGACACAGGCGTTTTTTGGCGCCGGTATTAGCGGCGAAGCACTGCTGCTGTTTAGCGATGGCACGGTCAGCGAGTTGCCTCGCCTGATGGGTTATGCACCGGCGAGCGGCGATCGCGAGCATCTCGAGCATATCCTGGAAATGGCTTCGCTATTGAATGGTTCGTGTATTCAATCGGTGCTGGCGCAAATGGAAATAGATGTGCTGATCGGTTACCCGAGTATTCTGGGTCTGCGCACCAGTCTGAAAACGCTGTTTGCCGAGCAGCGGTTTCCGTGGGACAGCACCCTGGCGCTGGAGTTGAATTATTCATTCGAAGGTTACGCGGCGACCTGCGATCTGGTGATACTGTTTCATCAATATTCGCTGCCAACTTTATTTGCCAAATTAGAGTTGTTACTTTCCTAAATGGATGCCCTCGATTTCAAAGAGCTGCACTGGCTGCTGGATATTATCCAGAGTTCCAATATTGGAATCGTCGTGCTCGACCGCGAATTGCGCGTCGAAGTATTCAATCGTTTCATGCAGGCGCATAGCGGCATTGCGCCCGAGGAGGCGATCGGCAAGTCGCTGACGGATTTATTTCCCGAATTGCCCGAGCAATGGTTGTGGCGTCGTCAGCGCACGGTGTTCGAGCTTGGTATTCCGGTCTATACCACCTGGGAGGAGCGTTCGTATCTGTTCCGTTTCCCCCTGCATTTGCCGATTCATTATTATGTCGATGTAATGTATCAGAACGTTATGTTTGTGCCGTTGCGTACGTCTAACGATACCGTCGAGCGAATGGGTATCGTGGTCCACGACGTGACGGAGAGCGCGCTGGCGAGCAAGGCTCTACAGGAGACACGCGCCGAATTATTGATTCTGAGTCGCGTCGATGCACTGACCCAGTTATGGAATCGAGGTTATTGGGAGGAGCGTTTCGAGGAGGAGTGGGAACGCGCGCGGCGCTCCGGCGGCCCCGTTTCGTTAGTCATGCTCGATATCGATCACTTCAAACGCATCAACGATAGCTACGGTCATCAACTCGGCGATGCCGCCATTCGCCTGATGGCAGCGACGTTGCGCGAATTTTCGCGCGAGGTCGATATTTGCGGGCGCTATGGCGGCGAAGAGTTTGTGGTGCTTCTTCCCGACACAACCAAAGAGGGTGCGCTGGTTTTTTGCGAGCGGTTGCGTTTAGGTATCGCCGGCCGCTCTCTGGAAGGCCCGAATAAAGAGGTGGTGAAGTTTACTATCAGCCTGGGCGCGGCCGAGTTCGATATCAATAGCGATAGTTCGCGGCTGTGGTTACAGCGTGTCGATCAGGCGCTTTATCGCGCCAAAGATAGCGGCCGCAATCAAACACAAATTTTCTAAGCGATTGTCGCTGCGGCCGGTACTGTTACCCTGCGGCGCTTACGCGTCTACTTTCGCGACATCCTCAGCGTGCAAACCTTTCGGTCCCTGCATCAACGCAAACTCGACCTGCTGACCCTGTGTCAAGGTACGGTAACCGTCCCCGCGTATAGAGCGGAAGTGCACAAATACATCGTCGCCGTCGGCATACGTGATAAAGCCAAAACCTTTGGCATTGTTAAACCATTTGACGATACCTTGATTACGCTCTGATTCTGACATTGTTATGTACTCCTTGAGTGCCCGTAGATTGTTATTTTTAAAATCGATGATGCTTTTTTGCGGCTGTTGTCCGGCAGAGGGTGTCCAACAGCAGGTGTCTGGCGGCTGTATACATCGGTATAGGTATTAAGGCGGCAAAAGCGTTTTTATTTGGGTTGCTTATATTTTCAGGCTCTAAAATCCACGACATGGCGCGCCTACTCAGTTAGGCGAAAAAATAAAATAGGAAAGCACGGCAGCTTTTCCGCGGCCGATAAAGTGGGCAGCGTAGCTATAGACAAAATTTGTGGGCGGCGGCGTTAGCCTGCGGTAAATATCTGGCAAAGAATCGGTCGCAAACATCGTTACCTATTCCAACTTCTTTTTTATTGTTTGATGCCGGTAAGCGTCGCTTAATTTGCGCGCCCTAACAAATTAATTTTACGTAATCGGAGTTGGCAAGCTATTAGCAACAATTCGGGATGATTTGTAGAGTGACGACCGGTTGTGGATAGGGCGGGTCGCCCACGAATAGCCAATTACCTTGGTGGATATGCATGCGAAAAAGATGGCCCGCTTAACGGAAAGCGGGCGCGTAGTTGCATGTTCTTAATAGTTGCAGGTTCTTAACCGTTGCGCATTATTAAAGTGCAGCGATTGCCTGCTGTTGATTTTTTAATTGCGTCAATGCGGTTTGCAGGGAGAGGCATTTCTCGCGTTCTTTGGCGACAACTTCGGCCGGAGCGCGCGCGGTGAAATCGCTATTGCCGAGTTTGCCTTCCAGTTTCTCCAACTCTTTGCCCAGTTTATCGATCTCTTTATTGAGTCGCGCCAGCTCGGCACCTTTATCGATCAGACCGGCCATCGGCACCAGCAGCTCCATGCTGCCGGCCAATTGGGTGGCGGCCAGCGGCGCCTCCGCGTCAACTTCCAGCCAATCGATTGAAGCAATTTTGGCTAGCTTTTTCAAAAAGGTCGCATTGGCTGCACTGCGGCGTCGGTCCTCGGCATCGCCATTGCGCAGCAGCAGGGGAATCTCCTGCGCGGGCGAGATATTCATTTCGCCGCGAATATTGCGCACGCCGAGAATGACGGCTTTTAACCAGGCGATATCGGCTTCCGCGCCGGCATCAATGCGCGTCTCGTCGGCCAGCGGATAGTTTTGCAGCATGATGGTATCGCCAGTCCGGCCCGTTAGCGGGGCGACGCGCTGCCAGATTTCCTCGGTGATAAACGGCATCAACGGGTGCAGCAGGCGTAGCGTCGCCTCTAACACACGAATCAGGGTGCGGCGCGTGCCTTTTTTCTGTGCCGGATCGGCCGTCTCATCCCACAAGACCGGCTTCGATAGCTCCAGATACCAATCGCAGTATTCGTTCCAGACAAATTCGTAAATTGCCTGTGCGGCGAAATCGAAGCGGTAGCCGGCAAAGGCCTTTTCCACTTCGGCCTCGGTGCGCTGCAAGGCGGAGATAATCCAGCGATCGGCCAAACTCAGCGTGTAATCGCTATCGCCATTCGCGCCACAGTCCTGTTCTTCGCAATTGCTCAATACGTAGCGCGTAGCGTTCCATATTTTGTTGCAAAAGTTGCGAAAGCCATCGATGCGGCCGATATCGAATTTAATATCGCGGCCCGTCGAGGCGAGCGAGTAATAAGTAAAGCGCAATGCGTCGGTGCCGTACGGCGCGATGCCTTCCGGGAATTGTTTACGAGTCGATTTTTCCACTTTGGCGGCGAGCTGTGGCTGCATCATGCCGCTGGTGCGTTTCGCTACCAGGCTTTCCAGATCGATGCCGTCGATCAAATCGATCGGGTCCAGCACATTACCCTTCGATTTCGACATTTTCTGGCCTTCGGCGTCGCGCACGAGACCATGCACATACACCTGCCTGAACGGCACCTGCGGCACACCGTTTTCATCCTTGATGAAATGCAGGGTCAGCATGATCATGCGCGCGACCCAGAAGAAAATAATATCGAAGCCGGTCACTAACACATTGGTTGGGTGGAAGGTTTTTAAATCGGCGGTCTGCTCCGGCCAGCCGAGCGTGGAGAAGGTCCACAGTGCGGACGAGAACCAGGTGTCGAGCACATCGTCGTCGCGCCGCAGCGGTGCATCGCCTAAATTATTTTTGGCGCGTACTTCGGCCTCGCTGCGGCCGACATAAATGTTGCCACTATTGTCGTACCAGGCGGGAATTTGATGGCCCCACCATAGCTGGCGCGAGATACACCAATCCTGAATATCGCGCATCCACGAGAAATACATGTTCTCGTATTGCTGCGGCACGAATTGAATATCGCCGTTCTCGACGGCGGCGATAGCCGGGATCGCCAGCTTTTTCGCGTCGACATACCACTGATCGGTCAGCCACGGTTCGATCACCACGCCGCTGCGATCGCCGCGCGGTACTTTCAAGGTATGCGGTTCGATTTTTTCGACCAGGTCGAGTGCCTCAAGATCGGCGACGACCTGTTTGCGTGCGGCGAAGCGATCGAGGCCTCGATATTTTTCCGGCGCGTTGTCGTTGATGATCGCGTCGGCGGTAAAAATGTTGATAAGCGGGCAATGGTGGCGCTTGCCGACTTCGTAGTCGTTAAAATCGTGCGCCGGCGTGATCTTCACGCAGCCGGTACCAAACTCTTTGTCGACATAGTCGTCGGCAATGATTGGAATTTCGCGCTCGGTCAGCGGCAGCTTAATCATTTTTCCGATCAGGTGTTGATAGCGCTCATCGTGCGGATTCACCGCGACGGCGGTATCGCCGAGCATCGTTTCCGGCCGCGTTGTGGCGACGACCAAATGTCCGGAAGCGTCGGCGAGCGGGTAGCGGAAATGCCACATCGATCCCTGTTCTTCTTCGCTGACGACTTCGAGATCGGAAATGGCGGTGTGTAGAGCCGGATCCCAATTCACCAGGCGCTGGCCGCGATAGATCAGACCTTCCTCGTGCAGGCGTACGAACACCTCGGTGACGGCGTTAGACAGGCCGGCGTCCATCGTGAAGCGCTCGCGCGACCAGTCGGTGGAGGCGCCCATGCGGCGCAATTGGCGCGTGATCGTACCGCCCGATTGCTCCTTCCATTCCCATACTTTTTCGATGAATTTTTCGCGCCCCAGATCGGCGCGTTTGATACCTTGCGCTTCGAGCTGGCGCTCGACCACCATTTGCGTCGCGATGCCGGCATGATCGGTGCCGACCTGCCACAGTGTTTTGCTGCCGCGCATACGCTGATAGCGAATCAGCGCATCCATGATCGCTTCCTGAAAACCGTGGCCCATATGCAAGCTGCCGGTGACGTTGGGCGGCGGAATCATAATGCAGTAGGGCTGGCCATCGCCCTGCGGCGCAAAATAACCGGCTTGCTCCCAGCGTTCGTACCATTTGCGCTCGATGTCGGCGGGCTGAAAAACTTTGTCCATAGCGATTACAACACTGTCTCAATAAGGCGGATGGATGGTGGGAGGCAGTCGCAATGCAAACCGTCGCGGCGCGCGCAAAGCTGGGCGAAAACCGTCGTTAAAAAATCAGTTGGCAATGATGATAGGTGAAATGAGGCCGCACCGTTCTGGTCCGCAGTATACCCTGACTTGTCGCGTCGGCCAAAAGGCGCCGCGTCAGGGTTGGCTCTTCAGCGCCTGTAGTGCGGCGTTGTCCAGGCGCTCGAGACGCTCGCGCAGCGCAGCTTCGATCTGCGGCACGAACTCGGCGATCAATTCTTGAATCAGCACTTCGCGGCGATAGCTTGCGTGTAAATGGTTCGCGCGCAGATTCGGAGCTGTGTTGTCGGTGGCGGCCGGGTTGCTACTGACGGGCTCATCGCTGATGGCGACATCCAAGGTGAATTTTGGGAATTGAAAAGTCGCTGTCGGCGTCGTTTCTATAGCGGGGCTCAATGGCGCGGCCACATCGTCATTGAAGATACGCTCGATATCGAGCAACGACGATTGCGCCGGTAGCACGACGAGATCGTCGAGCAGCGGAATGTCGCCGGTCAGCGGTGTATCAGCCAAGATGTCCTTAATCGACGTTAACTCGTCGAGCAGGTGGTCTGGCTGCGCCGCGCCGGAATTTTTTTTAGTATCTAAGTCGTGCATGGCTGCCGTGCTCAATCATTGATGGAGAGGATATCGACGTTTAAGTGTTTAAGTCACTGTGCAAGCTCGGCGGGGATAATGCCATCTTACCCCTGTCAGGCTTGGCCAGCGCGTAAATCGTGGCGCTCCAATGCGCAGCCCTGCTGTTGATAATAGCGCCAGGCATTGCGCGTGGCGGCTAAAACCTCCGGCGTCTGTACGACGATTTCGGAAATGCGCTGGAAGCTGTTAAAAAACTCCGGCACCGCATCGGCCAGATTGATCAACACATTGCCGCCCGCATTATTTTCGGTGCCTGCTCCTGCGACGAGAAGTCCGGTGGAAAGAGAGTCGGTGGCGAGAAGTTCTGCTGCGAGATGATCGGTATCGGCAGCGCCATGCCAACCGATCTGTACCGCTCTCCGAGTATTTGCCGCGCCTAGTTCGTGCGGTAAAAAACTGGTCGGTTGCACCCGCCATAACATGTCGTCGAATATTTCCGCCTGCTCGCGATGCTGATGGTGTACGTAGATGCGATGCCCCAGTTTGTAAATTTTTTCGATCAGCCGGCAGGCGAATAGCGCGCGCTGCGCGGGCGCCGCCTCCGGCAAAATATAAAAATCGACCTGTGGCATCGCCGGCTAACTGCGTTCGATCAGATATTGCATCAACAGACCGACCGGTCTGCCGGTGGCGCCTTTGGCACCACCCTCATCCCAGGCAGTGCCGGCGATATCGAGATGCGCCCAGCGATAACCCTTGGCGAAGCGCGCCAGAAAACACGCAGCGGTGATACTGCCGCCGCCAGCGCCGCCGATATTGCCCATGTCCGCGAAATTACTGTCGAGTTGCTTCTGATAGTCGTCCCACAGCGGCAATTGCCAGGCGCGATCGCCGATAGTGCGGCCCGCGGCGAGCAACTGCTCGGCGAAATCGTCCTGGTTACTGAATAAGCCGCTGGCATGTTTTCCCAGCGCTACCACACAGGCGCCGGTCAGCGTGGCGATATCGATGACCGCGGCGGGTTTGAAGCGCGCCGCATAGGTCAACGCATCGCACAGCACCAGACGTCCCTCGGCGTCGGTATTGAGGATTTCGATGGTTTGGCCGGACATACTGGTAACCACATCGCCCGGTTTGGTGGCGGCACCGCTCGGCATATTTTCGCTGGCGGCGATAATGGCGACGACGTTGATCGGCAGATTGAGCTCGATGACGGCATGCAGTGTGCCGAGCACGCTGGCGGCGCCGCACATATCGAATTTCATTTCATCCATTTTGGCGCCGGGCTTGAGGCTGATGCCGCCGCTGTCGAAAGTGATGCCTTTGCCGACCAGCACCTGCGGCTGCTCGCTGCGGCGGCCGCCGCGATATTCCAGCACGATTAATTTCGCGGGCTGCTCGCTGCCGGCGGCCACCGATAGCAGGGCGCCCATGCCGAGTTCGCGCATCGCTTTTTCTTCGAGCACTTTGATGCTGGCCTTGGCATGCTTGCCGGCGATGGCGCGCGCCTCTTTGGCGAGCAGCGTCGGCGTGCAGATGTTACCTGGCAAATCGCCCAGGCGACGCGCCACATTCATACCGCGACCGATAGCAGCGCCGCGCAGCAGCGCTTGTTTATCCAGCGCCGAAGAGGCATCGGCGACGATTAATTTCTTCAGTGTGGGTGGCGGCTTCGGCTTGCTGAGTGTTTCGGTGTAACGGTATTCGCGCAGCGTTGCGGCGAGCGCCAACTGCAGCAGCGGCCACTGGGCGTCGCGGTCTTTAACGGCGATCGGTTCCAGCAGCCAGCAAGCGTCTTCCACTTTGTGTTCGGCGAGGCCGCCGAGCACGGCTTGAATCAACTTGCGGTATTCGACATCGCTCGCGCTGCCACTGCCGATACCGACCAGCAGGATGCGCTCGGCGGCAATGCCGGCAACCGTCGGCAGCATCAGCGTCTGCGCCCAATCGCCCTTGATGTCGCCGCGTTTTTGCAGGCGGCTGATTAAATTATCGGCAGCGCTGTCGAGTCGCTTCGCGGCGCCGCGCAAGTTGCCTTTTGCGGGCACGCCAACGATCAAACATTGGCTGCGTTGCTGCTCCGGATGAGAAAGATTTTTGCCGCTGATTAACATGCCGGTCCTCGCAAGACAAACGAAACAAATTTAGGGATAATCGCCGCGCTCACCCGAGAGTCGGATAGCTTATCAATAACGTCGAGCGCGCCGTCGGTGTGCAAATAATGTGTAAGTTGTAGCTGCAAATTGTAGCTGCACGTTGCAGGTGCCGCGGGGCCTCTCGCCGTTCCATAGCTGCAAGTAGTTTTGCAGTACCGAGTTCGATGCGTGTAGTGTAGCCGTCCACCGCCAAACTTGGATAGAGTCGACGCCGAGTTGGCGGGACCTTTGCGCATTTCTCGCCTCCCTGGAAGATAACCGAGTGATTTTATTTCGATACCTGACCCGCGAGATTTTGTCGACCATGCTGG
Organism: Spongiibacteraceae bacterium; assembly: GCA_035455965.1. Lineage (GTDB taxonomy): Bacteria > Pseudomonadota > Gammaproteobacteria > Pseudomonadales > CAMLJR01 > CAMLJR01. Next base: position 977 of record DATIED010000095.1, on the reverse strand, counting down.
CGGTGACCTTCACGTTGTTAGTGATCGTAATCAGTAGCCGTCTGGTCGCGTATCTTGCTTCCGCCGCTGCCGGCGATCTGCCCGCCGGACTTGTGTTTACAGTTATTTTTTTTCGCCTGCCCGGTTTTCTCGAACTGATTATGCCGCTGGCATTTTTTATCAGCGTATTGCTGGCGCTCGGACGCTTGTACGTCGACAGCGAAATGGTGGTGATCGCCGCCTGCGGTATCGGCCCGCTGCGTTTATTGACAATTATTCTGGTGCCGGCGCTACTGGTTGCTTTAATCGTCGGATTGATGAGCCTGGTCGTCAGTCCCTACGCCACGCTGCGCGTCCAGCAGATGCTGCACGATGCCGGGAATACCTCGGGCCTGGAGTTGCTGAGCGCAGGCCGCTTCCGCGTTATCAACCAGGGTCGCGGGCGCGTTACCTACGTCGATCATATGAATACCATCACCGGCGAAATGCAGGGCGTGTTTGCGGCCGATCGCTTTTCCGACAGCGATGGTTCCAATCGTCAGGTGATGGTGATAGCCGAGCGCGGGCATATCGACGTCGATCCGGAAACCGGCGAGCGTTTCCTGGTGCTGCAACAGGGCACACGCTATCTCGGTCAGCCCGGCGATCTTGCCTATCAAGTGATGGACTTTGCCAAACTGGGGCAGCGCCTGGAACAGCCGCATGCGACGCCGCTGTATCGCAAGCAGGATACGCTCACGACGCGCGAGCTTTGGCGCTCGCGGCGTCCCGATTCGCAGGCGACCCTGCAATGGCGCGTCTCGTTGGCCTTATTGGTCGTGGTGTCCTCGTTGATCGCGATGGCGATGGCGCGCACCGATCATCGACGCGGCCGCTACGGCAAATTATTTCCGGCCTTCCTGTTGTTTATGATTTATTTGGTGTTGCTGAACGCCGCGCGCGAGGCGATCAATAAGCAACAAATACCGGTCGATATCGGTATGTGGTGGATACACGGC